>JAKVCH010000001.1 GCA_022447485.1 Polyangiaceae bacterium
CGGGCGTGTTTTTTGAAATATTTTCAAAAAAAATTTTTTTGGTGTGGTTTTAGACCCATTCAAGTTACCCAACGGCAGGAATTTGAAATATATCCCAAAAAACGGCGTTTTCAAATTTTTTGAATAGCTGCTCCCTTCAGGTAAGAATTCAGTGGTTCTTGACTTAATGTGATACTTTCAGGTTACAAAGGAGATTTGTCTTCATTACTTACCCATGAACTTTGTCAAATGACCGATTCTAAAATTTTTACATACCTTCTTTGCATTATCTTTCTTCGCTGCTTTTTTGGTTGCGTTCTTTACTAGTTTTTTTGCAGTCTTCTTTTCAGGGGCCTTCTTAGCTGCCTTCTTGACTACCTTCTTGGTTGTCTTTTTTGCAGCTTTCTTGGCGACCTTCTTCGCTGCCTTCTTTGCAGCCTTCTTGACTACTTTCTTTGCAGCCTTCTTGACGACCTTCTTTGCTACCTTCTTCTTGGCAGCCTTTTTAACGGTCTTTTTAGCCGGCTTTTTTGCAGCTTTTTTTGTGGTCTTTTTCGCAGCTTTTTTTGCTGGTGCCTTTTTAGCTACCTTGGCAGCTTTTTTGGCAGATTTTTTTGCAGCCATGATTCGTATCCTCCCTGAGCAGATCAGAAGGGGCACAGAGTTGGAACGCCCCTAGAGTATGTTGCAAGACATATATTGCCACCTAGTGCGAGCTGTCAACGAAAAAAGTGCACGCAACGGCTCAGAAATCGCAAAATTCCCGGCAAGTTAGTATGCAAAAGTTGCACACTCCTCAATCGTACAGGGAACGCCTGAAGGGATTTTCACGAAAAGCCAGTGTCAGAGGAATCTTTCCCATCCAAGCGGAAAGTGGATTTTTATGCATAAAATAGCTATTTTTTCAGATTTTGACTGGACAAGAGTACATAAAATAGGGCAGCCCGTTTCACCTAGTCACAGAATGTGCACGGTAAAAAAAGATGCGGGCTTTGACGCTTTCCACTCGAATATTTTTTTCTATTTTTTTCTTCATCATTTCGAGTTGCGGCTATTCTCAAGACGCTTGGGATCAAAAAGTTCGAGAGTCGGAAGAGTTACGTGATCGGCTCGCGGCTGAGCGACGAAGTCGTGAGCACACAGCCGACGATTACGCAGACGCACTCGAAAGAATTGAAAGTCTAGAAGCGACTCTCGAAGAACGCGGTCTCAGTTTGGAAGAACTCAACCAAGATCTCGCTGCACAAAAATCGGCATTGGAACAACTCGACAAACTACGGGAGGTGCATCAGCAAAATGCAGAGCGAGTCGCTGCTCTGCGAGCGCGTCTCGGGAAAGAGTCGGCTTTACCCAGTCAAGTACTTCTTCAAGACCTCGGTTTTCAAATTATTTGGGCTTCAACATCGCTGTTCGAAACGCAGCAGGCACGACTTTTGCCGGAGGCGCTGGAGGAGATCAAAAAAATGATCGATGTCATTTTTAGAGACCCTGAGCTCCTCAACTACGATTGGCGAATCGAAGCCAAGGAGACCCAAAAGTATCGCGGTCTCTATGGTGATGCTCAAGGCCTGGGCGCACAGCGAGCAAGTCGTCTCAGTGCAGCATTCGCGTTGAGCCAATCCGGTTCGGGCGACAGGCAGTTTTTGACACAATTAACCGCAGCGTCAACGCGCCCTGACTTTGGAAAAACGGATAAAAATAAGGAGAAAAGTGCTACACTCGCGTTGGTCGCTCGTCTTCCGCAACAACTCGACGCAAACGTAGCTGCACCGTTGTCACCAGCAAACCAGGAGTAACCTTTCTGCAACCCCTCGAACGATTGATAGAGGGAAATTGGATCGATTTACACAAGGAAAGGAACCCTCCAAGATTCTGACCTCATCGCAGACACCGTCTCTCGCTTCGAAGGCAATTCATTCTAGGCAAAGCAAGGTGAGGAACTGAGCTCCGCAGAAAGCAAAGAGCAGAACAACATCTCTAATGATTGATTTTTGCTCCAGTAGCAACGGTCTTTGAACAACAGAATCACCTCTGGCGATTCTCAGACACATTCAGAGCTCAAACCGTGTTCTGCCTCAAGGGTGAACCCGACCGCACTCAAACCAAACGCTCTTTTCCTACGCTTGCATCCAAATAGGGGCCTCTCAGAAACTTCCTTGCACCACGAAGGACAACTGAACGATGCCGGGGTGGGATCGGCAACCCAAGACTCCATGCATCCAGCCTTCAGTCAGCTCAAGTCAAAAGATCCTGTGCGACATCTGTCGGCCTTGCGCTATTTTCAATGCTTCTCGAGGGAAATGACTGAGGGAAAGCCGCGCCCTATGAGCTCGGCACAGTCAGAGAGAAATCGCGGTCCATTTTTTCTACCCTTCGTCGTTCAACATTGTGATAGGTTCATGAGTAAATAGGAATAAGAACTCTGCGCCAAAGCTCGATCGGCCGAAGGGTCGTAAGGCACGAAAAGGCTCATTTCTCCTGCTCTCAGGCCCAGCGCCGCCCCTTTCGTGGTACAAATCAACAATTTGACAGGAGGGCCTTTGATCACTATGTTTGCGCCCCTACCGAGGTCTACACTTCGGTACAGCAATGAACCGGGATTTTTTCAGTCTGGGTTCGTGGCACTAGATTCACTCGTTTTTGAAGCCGTCAACACGCTGGGAATAAGACAACTAGCTCAGATGTATTAGTTTTGTAGAAGATAAGCTCGTCTAACCGAACGACGACAACCCATCCTCCTCATGGATGGTCGAATTGGTTGGAGAAAAGAGCGCTTCGGACGGTCACTCGAAGAGTGAAGACAGTACTCGGCGCAGCAGCGTCGGCGGGGGCCACTTTCCCTGTCGAATCAAGCGCCAGGTTTTCCGGATTTTTTCGGATTCCACAGGATAGACGATTACATGATTGCGCGAAAAAACGCGGATCATATCAATAGGACAAAGACATGCAGGCGACAGAAGAGTTCAAGATCGGTGACAAGGCCGTTTATCCAGCACAGGGTGTTGCAGAGGTAGTCAGCATCGATGAGCGTGACATCGCAGGAAGCCTCCAAAAGTTCTACGTGCTTCGTATTCTCGATTCCGATCGGAAAATCATGGTGCCCGTAGCGAATGCGGACGCCGTCGGTTTACGCCAGGTGATCAATGAAACGGAGATTCGTGAAATCTTCGATATTCTCGAAGAGAAGACGATTGGTTTCGATACCCAAACCTGGAATCGTCGGTACAGGGGTTTCATGGATAAGATCAAGACCGGATCTATCTATGATGTCGCAGAGGTTTTGCGGGATCTTTATCGATTAAAAGCAAATAAGCAGCTCTCCTTCGGAGAACGCCGTATGCTCGATACGGCCAGAACATTGATCGTGAAAGAAATTGCGATTGCTCGTGATCAAAGCGAAGACCAGGTAAAAGAAGATATTGAAGCAATTTTCTTCACGAATTAATCTCGTCTCAAGAGAATAATCGATGCGGAGCCCGACTCTTTCAATCGATTCCACTTAAGAAAAAAGCCTCGCACTTGCGGGGCTTTTTTCTTGTCATCAACAAAGAGTCGACTCTCTCAGCAAGAATTCGAGAGACCTAGAGACTTAACCCGTCATTGCGATTTCTTACCGGTGATAATGGCGGCAATTCTACCGCTACACGCCATTCGTCACCTTCGAGCACGCAGCGCGTCACTGCACGAAGATTTTCAGGGCCCACAGCCACAACATCGGCCCAGCCCTCACTAATAAACACTTCATACTTCTTCGGTTCAAAGTGCAGAGTAAAATGCGACGGTGACAGCATCTCACTCGGTCGTAATTGACGACCCGATAGGGCAGTCGCTCGCTTTGCGCGCCGGCGTAAGTTTTCTCGGGCAGGCTTCCATAGGAGCGCAATTGCTTCTTCTGCTTGAGCGGGTGCCCCATGATTCGCCGCCATCTTCTCGAGAAAAAGCCGCGTGACTTCCTCTGGACCTGGAGGAGGCTCTTCAGCTGCGCAGCCTGTCAGGGAAAGCAAAGAAAAGACGAGACCTTGAGTAAGGTTAAAAAAATAAGGTATTCGCCCATTCATAGAAGACACGCCCCCGGAGACTTCCCCATAAAGCGACTCGACTCAACCAAATAGCCGCAAAAGCGCCTGAATTGGTTCGAGGACCGTCTTCAACTGCTCGCGGAACTCAGGCCCGAAAACTTTACTTACTTTATCTTACATTGTAATACTTGTCAGATGAAGTGCGCTACAAAGCAAAGTCTCGACGCATCAAGCTCTTTGCCCCAGCTCCACTGGACAAAGGAGCAGGCAGGTTCGTCAAGTACTCAAGATTCTTTCCGTCTGGTGTCGGGCGAGGAGAAAGCGTCGATTGAGTTGATTCAAGGCGATAACCTAAAAGCACTCCGTCTACTGGCCCAAACCCAGGCGAACACCTTCACCTTCGCCTATCTGGACCCACCTTACCTCACTGGTCGAGAGTTCTTTCATGAGCCCCGATCTCGTTCGAAAAGCGGCAAAGCCGACGCAAAGAAGCTGAAGGCTTTCGACGATCGCTGGAAGAGCATGGGTGAATACCTCGACCATCTGGAACCTCGATTACGAGCTGTCCGTGAATTACTGACCGAGAACGGCTCCATGGTGCTTCACGTTGACTCCAAGACGGTACACTACGCAAAGGTGCTCTGCGACCAGATATTCGGAATTGAGTCCTTCGCCAGTGAGGTCATCTGGCGCTACCGACGCTGGCCGTCAAAAACCCCGAACTTTCAGCGCGTACACGACGTGATGATTCGCTACGTAAAAAATTCGGAGACAAGACCGCGCTTCCACCAACTCTACGAACCACTGGCACCCTCCACTCAGGCAACCTGGGGCACAAAGAAACAGAGGGCGGTGACAAACGACGATGGTAAGCGCCTGCGCTCCAGCACAGGCAACGAAAACTCCCTAGGAACCCCCTTGGGTGATGTTTGGGATATCTCGATCGTCGCGCCTGTAGCAAAAGAGCGCACGGGTTATCCGACGCAAAAACCAGAGGCGCTCCTGAAGCGCTGGCTGGAAGCCTGTACTGCCGCCGGCGATAAAGTTCTCGACCCTTATATGGGCTCAGGGACAACACTCAAAGTGGCGGCTGAGTTAGATAGAAAGGCTGTTGGTATCGACGCAGGGCCCGCTGCACTCAATGTTGCCATGGAGCGCCTGCATGATGCCAAAATTGACCACCGACACTACTGTATCGACTCCGGGAAGAAGGCCGAGCAGCAGCACAAGCAACAAGCGGCACAACCACTGTCCATGGGCGCTGCAGGTTGAGGAAACAGAGAGGATTCCGTAAAAGAGAGTCCTATGGTCTATCGCAAGCCCATCTTGCTCACTTCCCTGTGGTTACTCGGCTCCAGTGTGTTCAGCTCAAGCCACAGCCTGGGCGAAAATAAGGAGCCAGCGAAAACAGCGGCAACCTCCCTCGCCGATAGACAAAAAACCGCAGCACCAAGCGGCGGGCAAGAGGAGCAACGCATCACTTCAGTTCTCGGGCAACTGAACATCGACGGGGAGGAGCTCCTCACAGCGATCAAATACTGTGAAAGAGATCAACCCCAGCTCAATGAGGCTGAATGCCTCAATGACTATTGGGTTCCCCATTGGCTCTTAGCCAAGAAAACCAAACTATCTGCCTACGAAACGAATCGTATTCTAGCTCTCGAATTCAAAAGAAGCCTCCTCGCTGAAGTAGCTCTTCCCTCCGAGGACGAATTAAATCGCGCTATCGGGAAAGCGGCAGCTCAATACGCAAAGCCAGAAAGAGTTCGCGTCTTTCGTATTTTGCTGAGCACGGAGAAGGAGGCAATCCAGCTACTGCGCGACTTACCGCAACGCCTCACTCCAGAGAAATTCCGGCAACTCGCTCGAAGCCACTCGATCGACGAAGCGACACGACAACGAGGAGGAGACCTAGGCTTTCTTTGGCCTGACGGAAGAACGGACATACCCCAGGTCCAAGCAGATGCCAGTTTGTATCAAGCCGCATCCAAGTTAGCTGATGGGCAGCTAAGCAACGAACCCATCAAGGAAAAGGCTGGTTACGCTCTTCTCTGGAGACGCGGCTCTCTGCCGAAAGTAGCGCTCACGCCCGCTGAGGCCCGCAGCTACGCACTTGCTCGAAGCAAAAGAATTCAGAGTGAAAATGTGTTCGACATAACGCTCGAAGAGCTGAGAAACTCTCATCTCCAATCCTATCGGCCACAGCTACTTGAAGTCTGGCAGAAAAAACAACCTTGATACCCAAAAGACGGCTGTAAGTGGCCCAGCCTAACGATCCAAATGCCAACCACTTTTTCGAAGGAGAGCTTCAAAGGTCTGAACTTCTCGCCGTGCCTTCTCAAGAGCAACTAAAAAGTCCTCGTGTTGACCTCGGCTGGCCGCATCGGTGGCTCGCTCCCAACATTCAAGGGCAAGCAGAAAGTGAGGGTGAGGTCGGCTGACCTCCGGGGGAATCTCCATCTCGCGAGCTGCCTTCACTCGAGCTTCGGCCAGACGATGCAGGGCTCGGGCTAACTCCTTATCATGAAAGCGTCTGCGCAATACGGATACTTCTTTCTCAGCTCCGCCGATAAAAAGCGATGCCCTCGCAAGATAGCTTCCGGCCAGCGCCGATGAAGAGATGACAGCGACCGCTAACCCAAGAAAAATTGCTCTTCGCGAGATCATCACTCTTTGACTTCTGGACCTGATATGTTGATCGCGGCCGTCGTAGCCGACTCGATGGACTCAGGCGATAGTTCGACAGTCGAAAGTGCCTCATAGGCCTTCGACGCTAAAGCTCGACTAGCAGCTGCTCGCTCCGCGAGCCTTTTCGAACGTCCTTCGCCGACCCCAACACCGTGTGTTTCAATCTGAACTTCAACGCGGAACTGCGTCGCGTGAGCTGGCCCACTCTGCTCAAGCACCACGTAACGAGGAGCCTGGCGACCAATCGCTTGTACAACTTCTTGTAAGGCACTTTTGGGATCGAGTGCCCCGGCTTCTTCGATCTGAGCTAGCCCGAAGTCTAAGATCAAACGGGCGACCTGCCGCGCATCGTCGAGACTACCTTCACAATAGGTCGCCGCTAACAATGCTTCCACGAGATCGGCCAGGACATTATCTGAATGAAGCAGGTGCTCTCGGGCACCTTTGCCAACTCTCAATACCTCTCCTAGACGATGCTCCCGCGCAAAAGCCGCCAAGGCATCCGTGCTCACCAACTGTGCTCGGGTGCGAGTCAACCAACCCTCGTCGTTTTCGGGCTCTCGACCAAAGAGCACCTCGCTCACACAAAAGTCCAAAATGGCATCCCCAAGAAACTCAAGGCGCTGATTATCCACTGCCGTTCGATGTTCATGGGCATAGCTGGGATGAGTCCGCGCCTCGGTGAATAATACCCCATCACCCTTCAGTCGGAAAAGCTTTGCAATTCTATCGAAATTTAGGTCCATGGCTGGAGGTGAGCATGGCGCTAGTTCGTGTTACGCTCAAGTCATGGGCGAATTATTGGCCTGTCCCTTCTGTCGGGAGCTCTACTCACGAGGCGAAGCCGAGGTATGTCCTGGCTGCGAACTTCGCCTCGTGCCCCTGCATCGCCTACCTCCTTCCTATCAAGCGGAGCAGGAGGATCATCTCGAAGGTACGCAAGATGCTCCCTACGACAGGAATTTAGGCTGGCGTTGGCTTGGTCGTGGCCGAGGACCCTTACTTTTCTTGTCCTCCTGCGGACTCCTGCTCTTTTTCTGTCCCTGGGCCTCTTTCTTACGACCTGATCCCTTGGATCTCTCAGGGTTCGACATGGCCAAAACATTTGCTCCCTGGCTATTTGGCGGTGCCATCGGCTGGTTCCTGTTGATCCCCCTACTGCTGACACGCACGACTATCCGCCGTCTCCGTGGTCTGCGCGTCATCGCTAGCCTCTTCTCTGCTCTGACCCTCGGAGAAGTTTTATTGTTGGCCCAGCGCCCCCCCTCGGGCAGCCGCTATTTCAGCTACGGCTTTGAGTACGAATGGGCTTTTTGGCTGAGCGGATTCATCAGCGCTGTGGCTCTCTACTTTTCATTCCGCCTTGGTGGTTCAATTGAGGACCTCAGAGACCTTCCTTTTTCGGTCGACCAACAGCTTCTCCCGGGCCAAAAAGAAGTCCATTGAAGGTCGAACAGCGAAAGAGACAATGGCGAAAAGCGCGGGACGTTTCACTAGAAAAGCGCCCCTATTTGCAGGGCAAATGACGTCTGACCTTTTTCGCCCTCCAATTCCCCTGCGTTCGCCCGATCTGGAGAGATGATATCAAACATGATCTGTCCACCTATCACCAACGCCTCATATTGATAGTTTAAACCAATGAACATCCGTTGACGGCTCAAGCGCACGGAATCAAAAACCGCGTTGTTGTTAAAGTCATCGAGCGCCCCCCCCGCTCCGCAAATCGGCGACCCATCTTGCAGACTCGGATCGTCTTCAATGCCCGGCTGAGCAGGCCCTTCATAATTACAAGCTTGCTGGGCATCAGTGGCCGGCGAAAAGTCAATCACCCCGGAATCGCCAAATATCCACATGTACTGATAGCCAATCCAAGGCGTCAAAGTACCACTCTGGGCAATCGTGATCGGCTTGGACGCCACACCGCGGGCATCGGCAACGGTCAATTGTAATTGTGGGCTTCCCGTTACCGTCCGCACTCCTCCGGCGGCAGCAAGATCTGGTAAAAACCCAGGAACCCCATCGCGAAACCCCTCAAGCAGGGCGATCTTTAAATCTGCACCACCCGCAATCATGCTTGTTTTAGGTAAA
Organism: Polyangiaceae bacterium; assembly: GCA_022447485.1. Lineage (GTDB taxonomy): Bacteria > Myxococcota_A > Polyangia > Polyangiales > Polyangiaceae > NIC37A-2. The sequence continues at coordinate 8,775 of JAKVCH010000001.1, forward strand.
AACCCGAACTGCAGGGAAGTCTCAATTCCAAACCCAAAGCCTTTGCGGACTCGTAACGAGTAGAGCTGTAGAAAATTTGCCGGCTGCTCGTTCACTAGGGTCGCCTGGCCACTGCTGGCACCAACACCGCCCCGGGTGCCTTTTTTCATGTAGTCAGCGTCACTAGCCATGCTAGTGAAGGCCCCTTCAGCCAGGATTTCGAAACCGCCATAGCCGGTGGTTTTTGCGGGACTCATGCCCGTCGGCGCAATAGCTGCGCCATATTGATTGATCAGTCGACGAAAAGCATCATTGTCGGGAATACAACGAGTATTTGTCGCAGCACCACTCGATGTGCGACATTCAGGATTCTCCACCAAACGCTCAACAGCAAAATCCATCGATTCTGCCCGAGCCTCGATGGTCGAGAAAAAAACCACTGGAGAGACAAACGCCTAGGCGCCTACAAAACGCGAAAGAGATATTTTGAGCAAAGCAGTCAACGCGCTGAGGCTACTTTCCAGCGCCAAGCTGCGTCAAGGACGCTCTGCTCATGTTTGAAAGGAGAATGAAGAAGCTATGACCAACCACCAGTCGCCAAAACAAGACCAAATTGGTCAGACAAAAGCACGACTGCGAGCAAACGCAGAACAACTCGGCGTGCAGATCGCCTTGGTCGAACCAGAAATTCCGCCAAATACAGGCAATATTGCCCGACTCTGTGCCGCCACCGGTGCCGCACTACACTTGATTCATCCTTTAGGTTTTTCTGTCAGCGAAAAGGCGGTCCGGCGAGCAGGACTGGATTATTGGCCCCTGGTTAATTTAACAGAACATGAAAATTTTGAGGCGTTTATGGGCGATTCCGGCCTAAAGGGCAGAAAATATTTTTTCTCAGGCAAAGCGCGCCGTAGCTACTTGGATGTTTCTTATTGTCCTGGCGACATATTGGTCTTCGGTCGAGAAAGTCGAGGCTTAGATCCGAGTATCCTGGAGCGCTACGAAGACCAACTCGTTGCGATTCCAACGATTGGCGAAGTTCGCTCTCTGAACCTCTCCAACGCTGCTGCGATCGCGACGTTCGAGGCTTTACGTCAAATCAAATACCTCGACTCAACAGAGTTCAAGTAGAGAAGCTTAGCCAGGTTCCACCAGAAAAGCTTAGCCAGGTTCCACCAAACGGCTTAAGCTAAGCCAACGGCGAGTTTAACTTCTGAAAGTTGCTTCGACGCGACCTCGCGTGCCCGTTCGGCACCACGCTGAAGGACTTTCTCGACACTGGCCAGATCACCTTCTAGCTCTTGCCGCCTTGCGCGAGCCGGATCAAAGGTAGCATGGAATAGGTCGAGGAGAGTTTTCTTGTAGTGGCCATAACCCAAACCGCCCGCACGCCAAGACTCCTCCAGGATGCGGTAGTCGTTCTGATTTGCCATCACCTTGAGTAAAGACAGCAGAGCACTTCCTTCAGTCGGCTTCGGATCTTCAACCGCTGTCGAATCGGTCTTAATGCCCATGATGGCTTTTTTGACCTTCTTATCCGAAGCGAAAAGCTCGATGGTATTCCCGTAGCTTTTACTCATCTTTTGCCCATCTACCCCCAAAATCGTCGCGGTTTCTGGCTGAATCGACGCCACTGGCACTCTAAAAATCCCTGGCCGGCCATTCTCAACACCATTCGGATCGGCCGGATCGTAGCGGTCAACATAGGTCTGATTGAACTTAATCGCCCAATCACGAGCAAACTCGACGTGCTGCTTTTGGTCCTTGCCGACTGGAACTTTATCAGCCGCATAGAGCAAAATATCAGCCGCCATGAGCACAGGGTAAGAGAAAAGACCAAAATCAGGATTCTTTCCTTTGCTAACTTTATCCTTATAGGAATGCGCTCGCTCCAAGTGACTCAACGGAACTAAAGACCCCAGAATCCAAAACAACTCAGAATGTTCGGGCACATCCGACTGACGAAAGACCGTCGAACGCTCTGGGTCGAGTCCAAAAGCTAGATAAGTCAAAGCCGCATCAAGAGTAAATTCGCGCAACTTCTCCGGATCTTGAACCGTCGTCAACGAGTGCAGATTCGCGATAAAGAAAAAGGAGTCACCCTCTTCTTGTAAGGCAGCGAATTGGCGTATCGCACCAAAATAATTACCGAGATGTTGACGGCCTGAGGGTTGAACTCCACTGAGTATACGCATGACGAGGCGAAACTTGTCATTTTTTGAATCGACCGAACAGTCCCTTTGAGCTGGGACTGCCCGCATCGCTTCTTTTCCTCATCCGAAATACGCGAATCTCCCGAGCAGCATCCATATGGCTCGGACGAAGCTCCAAAATTTTCTTGAAGTCTGCCTGGGCTTTCAGCACTTTCCCCGACTTTTTCAGTGCTTGGCCTCGGTACCAACGAACGGTCACGTTAGATGGATCAGCTTCTAATGCTTCATCCAAAAGCATTAAAATTTCGCCAAAAACTGGTTCAGCTTGAAAAGACAAGAGCCATGCATAGAGCCCCTTATATTCGCTCTGGACAGGATCAGCGTCAAACGCCGCCTGGGCCTCTCTCAAAGCATCACCATAATTCTTTTTTTTCAAGAAAACTTCTGCCCGTTGAAAGGCAGAAGCCGCATTTAATATAATTGCGACCTGTTCTTGTTCCTCTTCGCCGACCTCATTCAGCCTCGCATCGTACTCACTCCTCTGTTGAGGATCAGCCAGCACTTGATGCGCTTCAGTCATCTTTGCAAAGGAACTCGTGACAAAGCTCTTCATGTCCGCCAATTCACTGGGCAAGCGATCGGGGTGCCAAAGACGGGCCAATTGAAAGAAAGCCGCACGCACTTGGGGCACTGTGGCGTCTTTATCCACCTGCAAGACGTCATAGTGGGTCACGGGTTTTCGGGCTTCAAACTCAGAGAATAGCTGGCGCAACTCCTCCTGATCTGGGCTGTTTGTCTGAGGCCCCCGCGGCTCATGCACCTCTGCTCGAGGTTGCGTCCGCCGATCAATCGAACGCCGCGCTCTGGCGGCTTCTTCCTTCGTGGGCGGAGCGACACTATTCGGTGTTTCCGGAGGTTCAGAAAAACCGACTGGTGGCTTCTGCTCACCATCTCGATGCAACTGCCGACTAATCACGAGAGCAGAAACGACTCGCCTGACTTCTTCGACATTTCCAACACCACAACCTTCGAGCTCCATCAACGGCATGGCTTTTGCGCGAATCATATTGATGACCGCTGATTCTACAGCCGTCATCCCATAGCGACGCACTGGGGCTTCAGCTCTTAATCGGACTTCCCGTTCTCCCCACATATTTAGAATGTTTTCCCGAAAGGACATCGGTAAACGCTCAACAAGAGCCCTCCACAGCAATGGCAGCGGCTTGACTCGCCAGGTGCCGGGATCACCCCAGCTAGCAAGGTAGTTCGCCTGATAGAAGCCAAAGCCCGTCGACTCGGGCATGTCGCAAAGGCTCAAGACTTGACGATGTAGTTGCTCCCGCAAGGCCACGTAGAGACCCGTCTCATCGAGACTTCCCTGGTCCAAAAGAACTCGGCCATGAGTTTTATTCAACTCGACAGCACTTTTTCTAGCTCGAGCCGATACCCGCCTATCAACTAAACCCAAATCGACCAGAACCTCTCCCAGGTAAACCGGATTATCTTCGACCCTTGCTTTTGCCGGGGCGCCTTTTGAAAAAAGCACAGCATTCTTGTGCCCATCTGGGGTCTGCAAGATCAGCGTTCCGCTCAATTGAGAGTCGTACAGACGAACTAATAAAGTCGCCAACGGTTCCGAGGCCAATTGGCCGCGAGCGATTAATTTTGGGCTAGACGACACCGCTTTTGAGCCTAGCGCTCAATCTCCGAACTGGCGAGTCTCAACCAACGCTTCCAGTATCTATTTCTACCCTTGGGCCAGGCTAGTCAGAAAAAACACCTAAGCTCAGCATCCTGTTGCGTGGCAGTTGTTGTATTTCGCTTATTTCGAGAGAGTGCTAGCTTTCCCGCTGTGGCAGAAACGCCGATTGAAATCCGTATCGACGGCAAAACCTATCGGGTGCGGAGTTCCGCCACTGAAGCAGAGGTGCACCAACTCGCAGAGGAAGTGAACCGGGCAATCGATTCGATCAAGCAAGAAGGTCGAGCCCTTGCCCAGCCGTCTGCTCAAAAAACGCTCCTGCTCGCCGCGCTTCGCTTGGCGCATGAACTTCGAGAGGAGCGCAGCCGAAAAGAGGAAATCGCTGACAAATTTCGTTCTGTGCTGACAGGACTGCTGGCAAAAGTGGACGTAGCCCTGCTCGGTCAGGGTCGCAATAAAGCTCGGCCAACTTCAGAAAGCGTCTCCTTCACATCGAGCGACAACGATCAATCGCCTTGGCCCGAGACGCCTCCAAGCTCCGAGAAGCAAAAAGTGCTCAAAGGAAGTCGCGCGAAACGACTTCAAGGTGAAACCACCGGCGAGTAGGGTAGCTTATGCGCGATGGTTTCCGTCGGACTGGCTCCTCCTGAGAGGCTGAATAGCTCGAACTCTCTTGCTTAGGGCGATGTGGTTTCGTCGTAGCAGCCCGGCGTTTGGTCTTGACCGGGGAAACAAACAAAATCGAGCTCAAAGGCCTCAATACGAGAAAATACCTCACTAGCCGTGCAGGCGTCATCCGGAAGATGATCAACAGCGATCGGTTGTTCAAAGTAATTAGACTCGACCTTTGTATTGCCCAAGGTTTTTCCGAACACTCGCACGCGGGAGAGCACTTCAGAAATACTCGTGTCGAGTTCTAAACCAGCAGGAATTAGATCCACAACGACGCCGCCATAGCCAGGATTATTTCTCTCGGGAGTGATAGTCGTCGTCACGACCGTCGAGTACTCGGCCAGCACCGTTGCCTTATCAGCCGTAGTCAAAAGAACCTCGGCCCCTTGGATTTGAATCGTGCTGGTCTCGGTTTTGAGCAGATCTTCATCGGCAAAACTCGTCAGCTGACTCGCGACCATCAACGCCCCCTGATAGCCAGCCAGCGAAAGAGCATGGTAGGTGGGTGACAAGAACTGTGGACTATTACTGTCAAATTCAACCGTGCAGGGACTCGTCACTGCAGTCAGATACACTATGTACATCGAGCTGTTATTATCGGCGCAGGAGCTCGTTGCGAGGCAGAATACAGCTGCACAGAAATGGGTGAGGGGTCGTATCTTCGCTTTCAGTAAACGCATCGTCGTACTTCCAAGTCAGGTCGCTTCCAGGACTTAGTCCTTAGAGTAGCGCCTCACGCGAGAGCCAGCCAAATTTCTTGCGCCTCGATGACAAACATGGCTCGGTCCGTGGGAAAGAATTCCTTTCAATTCCTTGAAAACACCCACTCTTGCTCCGCAAATCATCACGTGGTCTCAGAGGCGGTCGGCGAGGGCCGGGGTAAGGCGGATCAAGTCATCGAGGGACACCATCTTGAACATTACATCACCAGCGGATTTGCAGAAGATGAATTTAATTTCCGAGCCAGCTCGTTTCTTATCCAGTCCCAAGAGTTGGGTCGCTTCTTCGAGGCGATTGGCCTTCAAGCGATGCGGCAAACCGAGCCTCTCCAATAATTGCAAAACTCTCTCTGTCAGAGGCGTTTCTGTCACTCCCAACTGATTCCCCAAGCGAAGAGCAGCGACCAGTCCGAGCGAAACCGCTTCGCCATGGGTTAATTCTTCATAACCTCCCGAAGACTCGAGAGCATGGCCAATTGTGTGTCCTAAGTTGAGGGAAGCTCTGACTCCGGCTTCCCGCTCGTCGAGACTCACCACTCGAGCCTTCACTCGCACGCAACGATCGAGCACCTCTGTCATCACCCCAAAATCTCGTGCCAAGATTTCTTCAGACTTCTCTTCCAGAAAATCGAGAAGAGTCGCGTCACCGATCAGAGCTGTCTTGATCACCTCGCTCAAAGCACCGCGATAAGCGCGCTCCGACTCAGTCTTCAAGGCACTCACGTCACAAATGACGCCTGAAGGTTGCCAAAATGCACCCACAGAGTTCTTCGCGGTAGAAAAATCGACGGCGGTTTTTCCACCGACAGATGCATCCACCATCGACAAAAGCGTCGTTGGCAGTCCTAGCCAGCGAATACCTCGCACCCAGGTTGCTGCGGCAAAACCGGTCATATCAGTGACCACGCCACCCCCGAGACCGATCATCAAACCCTGACGGTCCAGGCGCGCCTCAAAGGCCGCCTGGTAGATTTTAGCCTGTATCTGAAGATTCTTCGCGGGCTCCCCTGGTGGCAACAGCACCTCAGAGTGAGGTAGACTAGTTTTCGCCATGATGTTGCGGACACCCTGACCGTGAAGCGGCGCAACATTTTCGTCACTGACAAAGAGCAAGCCTGACGGTGAACCTACTTTACGCTCCAGCTCGGTTGCGATCTTGTTGTGACCAATCGAAACGCAATAGCTTGAGAAGCCAGCGGCAACCGCAATTTCGTCACGACGCCAGGTGGCGATGACCTTTTCAGCAACCTCTGCGGGGGAAAGCTCGTCGGTACAAATTTGATCATGAGATTCGCGGTAACCCAAAGCCCGCTGCTCCAAAAGACGGGTGATTTGGTATTCCGGATCGTGGGCAGCAAGAAGAGGCCGGACCCCCGAAGCGGCCCGTTTGGCCCGAGCAATCAGCACCGGCAAGCTCGCTTCCAGACTCACAACAACTGTCCGGCCCAACACCTCGACTCGCCAAGGTCGATCAATCAGAGCTCCTCCACCTAAACTGATGACGGGTGCGACACCATCGAAATCAAGAAGCGCGCGTAGCGTGCGCTGCTCAATTTCGCGAAACGCGGCTTCGCCTTTTTCAGAAAAGATCTGAGCAATTGTGCAACCAGCGCCCTTTTCAATCTGCTGATCCAGGTCGAAAAAGGGCCGAGACGTTTTTTTCGCGACGATTTTCCCGACAGTGGACTTGCCTGTCGCCATGAAGCCAGACAGAAGAAGGGGGTGGTTCATGTCTCTGCGTTTACCACGTTGTGCCGCTCTGCGAAGAAATCACAGAACAGTTTTCCACTAAATTTCATGCTCTCCTTCGAAAAATACCAGGCCCTCGGTAATCACTTTCTCGTCATCGCCACCGCTGATCCTGATAGCTTCCCTATCAAACGGGCTATTGATCTCTGCGATCAAAATTTCGGCGTTGGAGGCGATGGGGTGCTACTAGTTGCCCCGCCGACACCTCAAGCCAAAGAATGCCTAGCGCGCATGGTGGTCATCAATTCTGATGGCTCACGACCTGAGATGTGCGGGAATGGCTTACGCTGCGTTGCACTCTACCTGGCCAAGCAGAAAGATTTGACCGACCAACAAGGTAGCGCACCGACAAAGTTCGTCGTCGAGACCGATGCTGGTCCACGCGCATGTTCTCTCGCGAGCGAGAACAACCTGAATTCCGCCCAAGTGAAAACAGCCATGGGGAAGGGCAGAGAGCTCGGCACCATTGAGCATCAGCTTCAGGGCGAAATGCAGGAATTTACGAGAATCTCCATGGGAAATCCCCACGCCATTCTCTTTGCTCCCCCGATCTCTGCCGAAGAACTCGACGAGCTGGGCCCCGCCCTCAGCTCTCAAATTCCCGAGGGCTCAAATATCGAGATAGCGAGCGTGATTGACCCCCAGCGAATCAAGGTCGATGTATGGGAACGAGGAGTCGGGCGAACCCTTGCTTGTGGAACCGGAGCGGCTGCTACTGCATTCGCGGCAACTCGCTTGGGCCATACCCAAACGGACACGCCTCTAATCATCGAACTACCCGGTGGTGAACTCACGCTGCATGTCGCCAAGGATGACGCTGTCGAGTTGACTGGCCCGGCTCAATTCGTTTTTGAGGGTCAGACCCTTCTCTAAAAGGTACAAACCAAAGGGAGATTCACAGGCCACTCCAATTGCTAAAAACTCGCCCAAACAAAATCACGCGTGCTAGGCGCCTAAATGGCGCAGATTTAGCGCGGAGAAGATCATGGCGGATAGCAAGAAGGAAGCGCAAACTCTCGATCGCCTCGGTGCATTGAGTCTCGACTTTTCCGAATTAGGGCAAAAAGAAAATGGAAATGACTCAAATGGTCATCTTGTCCCCAGTGCGAGTAGCGATCCTCCTTCAGAACAAGAAGACCACTCGCCGGGCGTGCACCATCACGAAAAGCCCCCTCGCGATCTCCAAGTTGCCGAGCAACCTCTGATTAAAAAAATCACTTTCCCCCAGAACACCGCAGGACTTCCCTCGGCTGGTGAGCAAAAACCACAGCACAACCAGCAAAAACGACAACCAAAGGTCCCTGGCGAGGAGCCAGAGATTCGAAAAATTCCCAAAACTCTTTTCTCGGCTGCACTTGAAGAGCGCAGCGCTCGACGAAAGATTGAGTCCGATACAGGCCCTCTTGAGCAGCCATGCGACTGGCCCGGTACGCAGAACGACCCCTACGATGAGGGTCACCAAAACCAAGATGAATGCTGGGATCCAATTCATCGCGAAGGAAATGCCTTATGGGACGATGTTCTCCGAGGCTGGAACTCAACGACGAAACGAGCCCGCTCTCTGGGACAACACACTTTCCGAATGGGCAAAATTCTCGCCCAAGACATGCAAAATTCTCGCCGCCGGAAGGCAGAAGAAATCAACACAGCTGAGCACTTCATCGACGAGCATAGGAAGGAAGACTCGCAAGGGCTGACCGACGAGATCGATTTGCACTCAGCGGATAAGCACATCCCGCTCCCAGCCGGGACAGGGAAAATGAATCGTAAAATCCCCGGCCCTTTACGAACGGCTCTGGGACCAGCTCTGGCCCTGGCCAGTGGCTACCTGGTATTTCTAGGGGGCAATGCCACCCTCCAAGCTTTTCATATTGAAGTCGCCGAAGCGAGCCCTCGAATTCCCGATCTCGGTGAAGTTGCCACGACTGAAAAGCCAGAGATTGAGACGCAAACAAGCGCACTCTCGACGGAGTCTCAACGATCAGAAACAGAGGTGATCCCGACGACAACAGAGCTTCCTTCAGTGAAGCCAACCAATGCCAAAGACTCTTCCGCTGAGAGCGAGAAACTCATTCTGCGAAAAAGACAGACTGATCAGGGTGCAAATACGCCACCGCAGATGTTAATTGAGCGGAGTCATCTCCCCGATGGCCTACATTTCCCGGGAAAAGGCTTGATCGAAATCGTCACCAGCAAGGAAGAGATGATCTATGTAGATGATATCTTCATTGGCAAAGGTCCTCTACGACGCATACCGGTGAAACCAGGCTCCCATGAAATACGAATCAGTAACAGCGGCATGGACCGAGAAGGAACAATTGAGATTCAAGCCGCGCAACTTGCCCGCGCCGTCTTTAAAAGTCGCTAATACCAAAATCATCGCATTCCTGCTGGCCCTACTCTTCGCGGTAAGCTGCAAAAACCCATCTCAAAAAAACACTTCGAAAAGCGCGAATGCCGCGGGCCAAAATCTCCCCCTTGCTACTCAACCCCTATCGACCACCGAAGAGCGAAGGGGAGATGAAATTCTTCGCCGCCTCTCTTCCTGTCAAATTTGGCATGGCGGATTAGTCTTGGACCTGGGCGATCCAGCTTCAGGATACCGCGATAATTTTCAGCTCAAGACGGGCGACGACGAGGAGTTCATTCAGCGTCAGGGGGTTCAGTTACGCCAATTGAGTAAAATGAGGACGAGCTTTCACTTCTGGCTCCCTCAAGACCTGCCGAAAACACGACTGAGCGCCATGATGCGCGGCATCGATGATCAGGGTCGGCCTGGCTCTTCCCGCGTTGCATTCTACCTCGATGGCAAGCGCTTGGGAGCGTCAAAACTAGCAAAAAAAGAGCTCCAGCTGCTGAGGCTCAAAACGAATCAAGAGACTCTACGACGTGGTCGACATGAGCTTATGGTCAGTATTTCACGACCAGAACACGGTCCCCCTGCAGCTCAAATTGCTTGGGCGCGCATCGGCAGCGCAGAGGACGCACGGGTCGGCATGCCCCCAGCCTTTAGCGAGCTAAAGCAAGATCTCGCAATAGGAAAAGAGCATGAGGAAGCTCTGATATTACGTTCCAATACAGTTTTGCGCTGCCCGACCTTCGTCTCGCAAGGCTCGAGGCTTTCCACAAAAATCGGCATCTGGGGACAAGGAGGAGGTCGCTTTGTCGCAAATGTATTGGATGCTCAGGGGCAACGACACGCCCTCAACGAGACAGAAATTGACGAAGACGAAAAGCCGAAATGGTATCCTCTTCAATTAGATCTAACCCCCTTTGTCGGTCAGCTCGTACAAATAGAATTACATGCAGAATCCATTGCGGAGGGCGCTCGCTTAGCTCTTGCGAATCCTCGCTTCAATGATGTTCACCAGCTTCCTCAGCCAAGGAATGAGACTGCAGCTGTTGTTAAAAATGACAAAGACACGCCTGCTCGACGCGCAATTGTGATTCTCCTCTCAGGTTTAGGGCGGGAGCATTTTCCGCCTGCTGCAGCCGTCAACGGTTTGCCTCTCTTCAATGAATTGAGCCAAGACGCCCTCTCTTTCAGAGGCTATCAGACGGATACCACTGCAGTCAGTGGCGTGATCGCATCTCTGTTAACAGGACTACCTGCCTGGCAACATGGCGTAGAAGGCCCCCAAGACACCCTCTCCACCACCTTTCCCACGATTGCAGAGGACTTAGAGGCGCAAAGCGGCAGAGCCGCTTTTTTTACTTCCGTTCCCCTTAGCTTTCGCTCCGTCGGCTTCAGCAGAGGTTTTGAAGTCTTCAACGAATACTCACCAGCTGCGGACATCTCAGCGCTCCAGCCAATAATAGACGCACAGCATTGGCTCAGCCAACACCAAAACGACCCACGACATCAGCTCGCCCTACTCCATCTTCGAGGAGGGCATCCGCCTTTCGACATCCCAAAGAAGGAGGAAGAAAATCTCCCGCCTGCAGAATACGGCGGTAATTTAACGGCACGACGAGCCGCAATCCAGCTCAGTGAGATTCGCAATCGTCAAAATCGACGTCGAAGAAAAATGCCGGAGGAAGACTGGATTCGTGAAGAAGCTCTGCGCAAAGCCGCTCTAATCACGCAAGACAAGGCTCTACGGGAGTTTCTCGATCAGTTGAAAACTCTAGGGCTCTATCGCCAGAGCATGATCATTATCATGGGCGATGTCGGCGCCGGCGAGAAACCCCACCTTCCATTTTCCACCCGAGCCCCGCTTAGCGCTGAATATCTGAAAGTCCCGCTTTTTATCAAACCAGCAGAGAGCTCCAGCACACCTCAGCCCCATCGCGCTTCTACTCTTCACACTCTTCAGGAAGCACCGTTCCAGCCAATCGATTTGGCCACCACCCTCCGACAATATTTTGATCTTCCGGCGAGGGACTCTCATCAAGGCTACGGCCTTCTCGCACAAGACTCTTGGCGCTCCGTAATCGCCCGGCCGGCCCTGGCCTACCGCAATCAAAACTGGCAAGCCCAAATAGGAACCTATCTGTTGACCGGGCAAAACGGGAAAAGCCCAAAATTTTACGACCTCACCCTCGACCCCACATTGCTCTACGATCGCTCCGACGAAAGCCCTCTCACCACCCGGGCACTCTGGGCCATGGCCTGGCAACAATTAGCCCCTGCGCTAGCCAAAGGTAGGCGACGTAAAACGACCGAAAAGATTCAACGGAGCAAAACCCCCTTGGAAGACTTTCAACCTTCTGACGGCAGGCTCGACCCCACAACCGCGGCTCAAATCGTTTGGGGCATTCCTCAATAACAATCGTAGGATACTACTTTAGGTGCCGCGTTTGCCCCCATAGAGGGTCAAATGAAGCCGAGACGAAAAGCCCCAACCCTCCCTGAGAGCCCAGTGCGCTACCCGAGGGGATCGCTCTCCCAACTCTTCAGCCGTTCGTGCTTCAGGCATGATCAGGATATTTTCCTTTGGGGGAACAAGACTGCCTAAGCGATGACAGAGCTCTTTCACGTCTCGAAGGTCAGCTTCGCCCGCCACGACAAACTTCAGATAGGCCTTTCTACCAGCTAGCAATAACTCCAACGCATCAGCACGAAAAGACTTCTTTCTATCTTGCCCGGCAGAGTGAAGCTTTGGTGAGATATTCCACTGATCGATCCGCTCTTGGAGTTCAGGAATTGGAGCAATCGTACCATTCGTTTCTACTTCGATGTACAGGGGTTGGCGATTGCCCCGCTGGCGTAGCTCATCCACCAACCGAAAGAGCGCCGGCAACCGCTTTTGCTGCAGGAGCGGTTCGCCGCCAGTCAATATCAAGCGATCCACTTCCACTTCGGCCAACCATCCGGCAATTTCGGCGGCCGAAATACGACTCAATTCTTTTTCCGGATCAAACTGCTCGAAATCCCAGGTGTAGGGGGTGTCGCACCAAGAGCAGCTTAAATTGCATCGACCCAACCTTAAAATGGCTGCTGGCTGACCGACGCTAGGACCTTCTCCTTGAAGAGAGATGAATCGTTCGCTGACGATAAAGTCGAAGATTTCGGGTGGGTTCACTGGGCCAGGTAGCTGACACTCACACGGCGAAAAGTCAAAATTTTACCCCGCAGCAATTCAAAAACTCTTGAGAGAAGCCTAGTCAATGCTGAAAAATACTCTCAAAGTTATTGTGTCACGAGTCAAGATTGTCGAGGGTGGCCCTATGGTCACTGATAGCGTTCAAAAAGACATTTCTCCGCAAAACCACCGACCCGTTACTGCCGTATGTGACTTTCATAGAATGTCTGAAGGCTCAGTTTTCTACCAATCTGGCAATACTCGAGTTCTTTGCACGGCTTCAATAGACAACCAAGTTCCAGACTGGATGCGTGGTAAAGGCTCAGGCTGGCTGACTGCCGAATATCAAATGCATCCACGTTCCAACCCCAAAAAACGAGAACGTCGAGACGGGCGAGGGCGAGCGATTGGCGGCAGAAGCCAGGAAATTCAGCGCCTCATCGGGCGTAGCCTCCGAGCTGCGGTTGACCTAAAAATGTTGGGAGAAAAGACGATTACAATCGATTGCGATGTGCTGGAGGCAGATGGAGGCACCCGAACTGCCTCGATTACGGGTGGATATATCGCCCTATGTCTCGCTCTCCATCGCCTTCGGCAAACGGGTGCTATCCTCTCCCCCGTCCTCGTCGACGTCGTGACTGCGATCAGCGTCGGTGAAGTCGACGACCAGCTAGTCCTCGACCTCTGTTACGAGGAAGACAGTCGAGCAAACGTCGACCTCAACCTGGTCGCTACAGAGAATGGAGCTATTGTGGAGGTCCAGGGCACCGCTGAGGGCCGAGCGATTCCCCGCGAACGTCTTGATGCTCTGATCGACCTTGGCCTGGAAGGAACCAATTCGCTTGCTTTCAACCTTCGACAAATTTTGAACGAAAAGGGAATCTCTCTTGATTCTCTCCTGGTGAGAAAGAAGAAGCCATGACCCGTCAACTCGCAGATCCTTCGCCCACAGAATACGGGGCTCGAACTGAGCTCCGATTAATTCAATCGAGTATCGCCACTCATTTTGCCGAATACGAAGCCCGCTGGTTCCTTGAGGAGAGGGAATGCGCTGGCACGCTACAAATTCAAATTCATGAGCAAGAGGGTAAACGTCCGCAAATTCAGGCGGAAGTTGCAACAGAAGACGAACTTCCTGGCTGGCTTCTTACCTTCACCAAGTCTCTTGGTAGCAATCTTGGGCGCGCTCAGTCGAAACAGGGTTGGCCGCGGCGATTAGCACGTTGGCGTAACCCTCAGAAGGCTGAATAAGAAGACCCCGTCCCACCCTACATCACCCTCCGATTTGGAGAGTTCAGTGAAGGTTGTGTCCGTCGTCGAAAGCTTCTGCCCTTCAGCTCTCCTTCGTGCTGTCGGGGGATACTTCTGTTTTCTTTACAGTCTTTTTCGTCGTCTTCTTAGCTGCGACTTTTTTCTTCGCGGTCTTTTTCGCTGTCTTCTTGGCTGCGACTTTTTTCTTTACGGTCTTTTTCGTCGTCTTCTTCGTTGTTTTTTTCTTCGTGGCCTTCTTCTTGGCCTTCTTCTTCGATGGGCCCGCGTCACGACGGAGCTGCAGCAACTCTTGGGCACGCTCTGGCGTCAATGAGCCTGGGTCGTCTTCTTTACGCAAAGAAGCGTTCGTTTCGCCATCTGTTACATAAATACCGAAGCGACCTTCTCTCATGGTGATCAGAGCTTCGCTGACTGGATCAGTACCCAATTCTCGCATTGGCTCCGCGGCTTTTCGTTGCCCAGCACGACGACGAGGCTGAGCAAAAATAACCTTAGCTTCGTCAACGGTGACTTTGAATATCTGCTCCTCGCTCTCCAGACTACGACTGTCTTTTTCCTTCGAGATATAGGGACCATAACGCCCAAGCTGGGCAAAAATCTCCTTTCCATCCTCAGGATCAACACCAACCAAACGCGGGAGACTGAGAAGCTGTAGAGCCTCTTCGAGAGTAATCGTATCGGGTTGCTGACTTTTCAGCAGAGAACTTGTCTTCGGCTTCTCTTTGGAACCTTTTTCTAACTCGCCTAATTGGACATAAGATCCAAACCGGCCCACCCGAGAATAAACCGGTAGCTCCGTCTCTGGATCCTTGCCCAACAAAGTATCGCCAGATGGTGCTGATAATAACTCTAGCGCCTTTTCTATCGTGAGTTCATCAGGAGCGCAGTCATCGGGAATGCTGACATTATCCTCACCCCTTTGGAGGTAAGCGCCGTAGCGACCGACTCGAGCAGCCACCAGCACGCCATTTTCATCTTCACCAATCGGCAAAGTATTAATGGCTCGGGCATCAATTTGCCCCATTTGTTCCTCAACCAAAGCATGGAGGCCAAGCTTTTTAGAAGAATCAGCGTCGCTCTCATCCTCGCCAAAGTAGAAGGCCTTCAACCACGGCTCTGCCAGTTGATCGCCTCCAGCGATGGAGTCGAGTTCATCTTCCATACGGGCCGTGAACGCATAATCAACCAGGCTGCCGAAATGCTGCTCCAAAAGACCAATCACCGCAAAGGCACGGTACGAAGGAACGAGGGCAGTGGCTCTCTTCCAGACATAGCCACGGTCCAGAATAGTCCCAATAATGGACGCGTAAGTGGATGGCCGCCCAACTCCTAGCTCCTCCAGCCGGCGTACCAGCGAGGCCTCCGTGAAGCGCGCCGGTGGCTGCGTCTCATGTCCTTGAGGCTCCACCGAGGTCAAAGGTAAACGCATACCCTCAACCATCTTTGGCAGGTGCTTTTCTCGATTTTCTAGCTCTGCGCTCGGATCGTCTGAACCCTCCACATAGGCTCTTAAGAAACCGGGGAAAAGTATCGAGTTGCCTCGTACTTGGAAAACCACGTCCTCACCAGCTTGGGCGACATGAAGAGCGACGCTCACGCTTTCACCGCGAGCGTCCTGCATCTGCGAAGCGACAGTCCGCTTCCAAATCAGCTCGTAAACTTTGGCCTCATCTGGTGCCACCGCAGCAGTCACCTCATCGGGATGACGGAAAGCATCTCCGGCGGGACGAATCGCCTCGTGCGCTTCTTGGGCGTTCTTGACCTTCTTCTTATAAACCCGTGGGCTCTCGGGTAAGTAGTCATCACCGTAGAGGTTCTTAATGCACTCACGCGCAGCATCGAGAGCCGTCTCCGACAGGGTCGTGCTGTCGGTACGCATGTAGGTAATATAACCATTCTCGTAGAGGCGTTGCGCTGCACGCATGGTCCTCGACGAAGAAAAACGCAATTTTCGTCCCGCTTCTTGCTGAAGGGTCGATGTCATAAAGGGCGGAGCGGGGGAGCGCTTATTCGGTTTGCGCTCAACGCTTTTGACCTCGCCCTGAGCTCCCTGAAGCCTTTTTGCCAACTCCAGCGCCCGCTCTTCAGAGATATGCAGTAAATCTGACTTCTTGAGTTGAGCGCGGTCATCGAAATCCTTACCGCTCGCAATTCTCGTTCCATCGACAGAATAAAGTTCTGCGTCAAACTCAGGTGGAACGCCTTCAGGTACCTTGAATTGACCCGTGAGGTCCCAATAGGCAGCGCGGACATAAGCCATGCGAGCCCGTTCGCGCTCAACGATGATTCTTGTCGCAACCGATTGAACCCGGCCGGCCGAAAGCCTGGGCATCACCTTCTTCCACAGAACCGGCGAAACCTCATAACCATAAAGGCGATCCAGGATGCGACGGGCCTCTTGAGCATCGACGAGTCGCTGATCAACTTCGCGTGGGTTCGCAATTGCCTTCGCAATCGCCTGCTCCGTGATCTCATGAAAGACCATACGCTTCACGGGCACTTTGGGCTTCAACACCTGCAAGAGATGCCAAGCAATCGATTCACCTTCGCGATCTTCATCTGTCGCGAGGAAAATCTCTTCGGCATCGGCAGCGAGCTTCTTCAGGTGCTTAATATGCTCCTTTTTGGCCGAATCGACGATATAGAGAGGTTGAAAGCCCTTCTCTACGTCAACCCCTAAACGCGCCCAGGGCTTCTTCTTGTACTTGGCGGGTATGTCGGCCGCCGAACGAGGCAAATCGCGGATATGACCTATCGACGATTCAACGACGAAGTCAGAATCTAAAAAACCAGAGATTGTTCGAGCCTTTGCTGGAGACTCTACGATGACAAGACAACGACCCACGAGAGTGGCCAGATTGTTCGACTAGAGCCGGCTGTCAACCGACAGTGGCAGAGTATTTCTCTCCTTTGGATACAATTGACGCTGTCTGAAAACAAAAATAGTTTCATGATAACAAGTATTTAGACTAATTTGCTCACTCTCAAATTGCTCTGATTAATGAAGTGATAAAAATTGCAAATCAACCTCAACTTTTCTCATCGATCAGCAAGTTCCACCGGAGTGACTGGCCAAGATCAGAAGAAGCACCTCGCGCCTTGCTGGCACCATCACTGCCCTTGACTGAGAGAAAGCGCAGTGGCTTCTGTTCAGGCTCCTCGATGCAGCTATCGTGGGAATCTGTGCAGTCTCCGGGAGAAAAAGCAGAAAGAGGCGGACCTCACCACGGGAAAACTTGCGCCACACACTGCTGTCCGTTACGTTCCTCCGCCCCGAGGAAACATCCTCGATCAGAAACGAAAGAAATATCATGGCTCGCGTTACCGTCGAAGATTGCCTGGACCAAGAAGACAACCGTTTTGCACTCGTCGTGCTCGCTGCTCGACGCGCTCGTGACTTGATGAAAGGCGAGCCTTCTTTGGTGAATTCAAAGAATAAAGCTGCCGTGATCGCCCTTCGCGAAATCGCCGAGGGTAAGGTTCACTGGAACCGGAACTCTTCAGAAGCGGTCGCTGAGTACGTTCAAGAACGCGCATCAATGTACTGATGGATTCTAAACTGATTCGACGAAGCACGCTTGGTCGAATCAGGACCGCCTGACCCCACGATTGTACGAGTAGCAGGCGATGACCCAAATAGATGCAAGTCGGCTCGATCATTATCGTGATGCACTTCTCTACGAAATAGCCTTCCGAGGAAGAAAGGCCGACGTCTCGTACTTTGTTGAGATAGCAAACCGAGCCCGGGAGCAAGGTGTACTCGATGGGCCGATCATCGAATGGGGCGCGGGAACTGGTCGAGTTTCATTTGCTTTAGCAAGGGCCGGACACAACGTGCTGGCGATCGATGCGAGTAAAAATATGCTCCATCGCCTCCAAGAAAAGAAGCGCCGCTACCCCCGAAAAGTAGGGAAAAGGGTTCAGCCGCTCTTTGGTGACATGCGCTCAACCAAGATCGATTTTCGCTCGGGATTGATCTTAGGGACCTTCAATGTTGTCGCTCACCTGGCTGCGTATCAAGACGCCATCGCATTTTTTAGAAATTCAAAAGACCACCTGACGGAAGGAGGACTTTTTGCCTTTGACGTGCCCCTTCCACTCGCAGATGAGGTCCACTGCGAACCTGGCATGGTGCACCACGCGCCGAAGTTCAAGCACCCTCAAACGAAAGAATGGATTCGCCATCAAGAGATTTTTCACTACGACGCTTTCCATCAAGTGCTCGCGGTTAAAAATATTTACACCAGCTCTGAAGGAGACGAACTCACCGTCCCATTGAACCTGCGTCAATGGTTTCCCCGGGAATTGGAGGCAGCACTCAATTACGCAGGCTTTTCTCACGTCCAGACGACTGCAGACTACACCGACTTGCCAGGACAGTTGTGTCGCGACAGCTTGGTTTATCATTGCCACAACGATCATCCGCAACCAGCTCACTCAAAGTCCGCATCACGTACTTCGAGCGAAAGAAAAAATCTTCCCTGACATCGATCAGTGGTTACGTTGTCCTCTGGGGCGACATTGAACTCTCAATTCAGCTTCGAAAATCCCCGGTAAAACAATGGCAGCAGATTATTACAAAGAAATAGGAGTTCCACGATCAGCCTCGGAAGACGAGATCAAGAAAGCATATCGTAAACTCGCTGGTCAGCTCCATCCGGACAAGAATCAAGACAATCCTGAGGCCTCCCAACGCTTCACTCGCGTGACGACTGCCTACAACGTCTTGAGTGATACAAAAAAACGAAAGCTCTACGACGAATTTGGCGAAGATGGGCTTCGCGAGGGTTTTAACGCCGACGCTGCCCGGGCCTACAAACAAGGCTTCGGTGGGATGGGCGGTGGTCGTGGCGGTGGTCATGTGAATTTGGAAGACCTCTTCGGTGGTGGTGGTGGCGCCGGCGGCTTTGGAGATATGTTGGGCGATCTCTTCGGGGGTGGTGGAGGACGCGCCCGTCGCCAGCCTCAAAAAAGTCCAGACGTCGAAAGCGAAATCGCCATTGAGTTCGTCTCAGCCATCCGGGGAGCGGAATTGGAGCTCTCAATCGGCGGTCGAGAGGTGAAGGTGCGAATTCCTCCGGGAGCCAAGACTGGCGATACGCTGCGAGTACCTGGCGCCGGAACGAGCGCAGCCCCTGGAATGCCTCCAGGCGACCTCCTTCTCAATGTAAAAGTAAAAACGCACCCCTGCTTCGAACGAGACGGTCTTGATCTCAGCCTCGACGTGCCGCTGAGCATCGGAGAGGCCTATCACGGCACGAAAGTAGAGGTGCCGACTCCGGGCGGCAGCGTTCAGTTGAAAGTGCCCGCCCATGCCCAGAGTGGCCAAGTGCTTCGCCTGAAAGGGAAGGGAGTCACTCGTGGCGGTAAGTCAGGTGATCTCTATGTGAAATTCCTCGTTCGGATTCCGCAAGTCGAATCTCCAGAAATCGAAGAGGCAATCAAACGCATCGACCAAGAAAGCTCCCCCGACCTGCGCTCAGAACTGCACTTTTGAGCAGTTGAATAACGATATTCTCTCAAGGCGCCGCAACTCACGCCTAGAATTCCCGACTATTCGGAGGAATGTGCTAGGGGGAGGCCGTGAACTCTCCTTCACTCTTTTCCCATCGTCGTTTTTGGGCCCATCGTTTTGGTGTTGCGCCATTTCTTCCTCGCACTGCGGAGGAGATGGAGGCCCTCGGCTGGGAAGCTTGCGATATTATCCTCGTCACGGGTGACGCTTATGTTGATCACCCCAGCTTCGGCATGGGGATCATTGGTCGCCTCTTAGAGGCCCAAGGTTTTCGAGTTGGTATCCTCGACCAACCCGATTGGAACGACCCTCATGCATTCCACGCTCTCGGCGAGCCAACTCTTTTCTTCGGCGTTACTGGCGGAAATATGGATTCGCTGGTCAACCACTACACCAGCGACAAGAAACCTCGTTCCGATGATGCCTACACCCCTGGAGGTCTAGCAGGTTCACGGCCCGATCGCGCCACGATCGTCTACACCCATCGCTGCCGAGCCGCCTTTCCTGATCGGCCCGTGATTATCGGCGGTATTGAGGCAAGCCTGCGGCGCTTGGCCCACTTTGATTATTGGTCGAATAAAGTGAGGCGTTCTCTGCTTGTTGATAGTGGCGCGGATCTTTTGATCTATGGCAATGCAGAGCGAGCGTTGGTTGAAATTGCCCATCGAATTGCCGCCGGGGAAAACCCCAGAAAAATCTATGATGTACGGGGAACCGCCGTGCGCAGGCAGGTTGGCGCCAGCGGCCCTATCGATGCTGAGCTGGGCGAATTTCTCGTCGAACGAAGCGATCAATTTGATGCTGTCGGCGTGATCGATCCGCTCCTCGATCCCTACGCGACCGAGGAAGAGATGCGATCAAATAACGATCTCATCAAAGAGGAGTCTTCCTCAGGTTCAGCCCAAAATTTAATTCAGCTCGGGCTAAAGAAAACAGAAGTCGCCCAACAAGACCAATCATTGAATGAGCGCAAAATTCGCGCCTCTCATCCTCGGGAGAGAACCATCATTCGCCTCCCATCCAGCGCGGATGTCACGAAGGACAAGGCGCTCTACGCCCATGCGAATCGAGTCTTTCACCTCGAGGCAAACCCCCATAACGCACGAGCTTTAGTTCAAAGAAACGGCGATACAGACGTATTTGTCAATCCTCCGCCATTCCCTCTCACAACTGCCGAAATGGATAAGTTGTATGAGCTGCCCTACCAGAGAGTGCCTCACCCGGCTCATCAAGATAAAATTCCCGCATACGAGATGATCCGCTTTTCAGTGACCATCATGCGAGGATGCTTCGGTGGCTGCTCTTTCTGTTCAATCACGGAACATGAAGGGCGCATCATTCAAAGTCGCTCCGAAAAGTCCATCTTGAACGAGGTCGAAGGTTTAAAGCAAATACCCGGCTTCACAGGCGCCGTGAGCGACCTCGGTGGTCCCACCGCAAATATGTATCGTCTTGCTTGCAAAAGCCGTGCGATCGAAGCGTCCTGTAGAAAACCAAGCTGTGTTTATCCTGGTATTTGTAGCAATCTCAACACAGACCATAGTCCGTTAATTCAAATATATAAAAAGGCGCGCCGCATCCCTGGCATTAAGAAAATCGCGATTGCTTCAGGGCTCCGCTACGATTTAGCCGTAGAATCTCCGGAATACATCAAAGAGCTCGTGACTCACCACGTGGGCGGCTACTTAAAAATTGCCCCGGAACACACAGAATCTGGTCCCTTATCAAAAATGATGAAACCTGGGATCGGCGCCTACGATCGATTCAAGGAGCTTTTTGAAGAATACTCCAAAAAGGCCGGCAAAAAGCAGTATCTCATACCCTACTTCATTGCCGCACACCCCGGAACTCGGGACGAAGATATGTTGGAGCTGGCCCTTTGGCTCAAGGCCAATGGCTATCGAGCTGATCAGGTACAAGCATTCCTTCCATCGCCGATGTCCTACGCCACTGCGATGTATCACACAGGCCGTAATCCGCTCAAAGCAGTCAAAGCCAAAGGCTCAGAACCTGTCTACTCGGTCAAAACCTACGACCAGCGTAAATTACATAAAGCGTTCCTGCGCTACCATGATTCATCGAATTGGCCCTTGCTACGCAAAGCCCTCAGAAAAATGGGCCGTTCTGATCTGATTGGGAACCAGCCAACCCAGCTGATTCCCGGTGAGTCCCGGGCCACTCGCGAACGAGCCGGCCGCCAGCATCACAGAGGCAGACACCAGGCCCAACCATCAAGATCCCAGGGTCGCGCGGGAAAAAGGCGTTCTGGCTCAACCCAAAGCGGGCGCTTCGCAACGACTCATAACGGTCTACCTCAATTTCCGCCGAAAAACGGACGAAAGCGACCCTAGAAAGAGCCCTCGTTAACTACGAATAATTGGGGGCCTGTGTCTGTTTTGAACCCCAATAGATCAAACCAAGAGCGATCACCGCAGTCGTCAGCCATAAGAGCCAGGAGGGAACACCCTGCAAGTCCTCTCCTTCCGATGCATCGATCATCGCCTGCCGATAGGCTCCATCTTCCAAAGCTCCCACGAGCTTTGTGCCGCCGATAAAGACAGTTGGCAACTGAAAACCAATCTTTCGAATGAGCTCGATATTACTTTTGAGCTCTTCCTCAGGCCGTCCTGATGCCTCACATTCAGCTAACTTAGGACCATTCAGCTCTAGGTCGCGAACTAAACCTAAGAGAGTGTCGTCATCTAAGGACTTAGCTGTAAAGATTCGCTCGACTAATTCATCTTCTTTGCCTTGTTCTGCAGCGCAAAGCGCCAAAATAGAGGCGACTCGGGCTCGAGCATGAGAAGGCAGCGGGACATAGCGACGGTCTAAACGAACCGTCGGTCCTTGCTCCTGAACCAAATCATCAAGACGCGGGCCTAAATCGCGACAATGAGGGCATTGAAAATCAAAAAACTCGACAATATTTATCTTGCCCGGCTCATAGAGAGCACGAATCTCACCGGGCACAGCGGGAGTAGCACTCAACTCAGTCACGAGAACAGGGGCCACCAGACACCACAGAGCCAGCAGAAACCAAGCCTTGCGCCGAAGCCGAAAATGGCTCTCCAAACCACGTACAATGGGCGTTGGAGCCTCGTACAATCGACTATCTTCCGCCCATACCCGCGAGCTACGTCTCCCTTCTGCACCGAGCTCTCGAAGATCGACAAGAGAATCTCTTTCCGCCTCTAGCTGCTGCACCTCTGCGGCTCGTAGGTCATCCAAGAAAAAGGCAGCTGCCGCAAGAATGACCAGAGAAAGATCGACGACGACGCAAAAGGGACAGTACGATCCGATCACCAATGCTTGTAGTGAGAGCAATAGGAGCCCGACCCCCCCAAGCAACATAGAAAGGAGACGAAACTTCTTCTGCCACCGGGGCGAGAGCTCTGCCATCGATAGGCCAAAAAGAGCGGCAAAGGCGAACATACCCAGTAAAGGCAAAGGTATTTCAAAGGCTCCCAGGGGAATGGCGGAGTATCGACTTGCACTCACCGCACCACAACCAGAACTCGCCGAGCAAAACGACTGTTCCGGTGAGAGAAGTGCGATGAATAGAACCACACTCATCATCAGCCCTAAAAGGGCCGCGACTCGATAAACGAAGATCCCGTGTAAAGCTTTCAAACCGGAAATGGGTATAGCTCCCTCGCCACGGGCGCGCTACGCCTCTCCCATGGATCATGAATCCCGGTGGGGAAATGCTGTCTTAGAGGTACTCGGCGAATGGGGACGCGGTATGCACCCCCGCGAACTCGCGATAAAACTAGATCTCGAACCCGAGGATTACGATGCGCTCCTCGATGATCTGGAAGATCTTATGGAAGCTGGGCTTGTAAAAGAGCTGCCCGGCGGACGAGTACGCGCCCGTGGTCGGAAACTCACTCGACCAAAACCGACAGCTCGGGGGCTTGCCGAAATCGTGGAAAAAAAAGGCCGTACGAGCGCCGCTCGAACCCAATCGAAAAAGGAAAGACCTCCCAAAGCAAACAAGGAAAAGACGGCCGAGCAGAGCGACAAGTCCCTTCGCCAAAAGAAAGAAAAGCCCTCGAAAAAACGCTCTGACTCGACCAAGAAAAGCTCACCAAAGAAGAAGTTTAAAACGACCTCCAGCCAGTGGGAGGGTAGAATCACAGTCCACGCTCGCGGCTTTGCCTTTGTGACCCGCCAGGGCCAAGACGATGTCTTCATTCCCGCTGATGCCGTCTACGAAGCGCTGCACGGCGATCAGGTATTGGTGCGCGTCACTGGCCGCTCCCGCAAGGGCCTCGAGGGAGTCGTAGAACAAGTCACCCAGCGTCGAGATCCGCGCTTTACGGGCACCCTACGCTGCAAAACCAAGAGCCAATGGATCGAACCCGACGATAGCAGACTGAGAAGCCCCATCTTAATCAAGGAGAATAAAGTCGACGCCCGAGACGGCGATGCGGTAGTCGCTGCCATCAATCGATTTCCTGCCTTTTCCGACGAATTGGCGGAGGCAGAGCTCGTCGAAGTTCTCGGTCCCGCTGGTGACCTCAAGACCGAGGAACGCAAAATTCTCATCGGTAATGCCGTCCGCCAAGAACATCCACCGGAGGTTCTCTTGAATGCCGAGGAAATGGCCGAACGGCTGAAAAAAGCAAAATTGGGAAAAAGACGCGATTTGAGGCAAATTCCTTTGCCCACCATCGACCCAGAGGATGCAAGAGACCATGACGACGCCATTTGGGTAGAGAAGTACCGCTCAGGCTACCGAGCGTATATTGCCATCGCCGATGTGAGCGAATATGTTCGAGAAGGCTCAGCCCTCGACGAAGAGGCCCGCGCTCGAGGCTGCACCATCTATCTCCCCGATCGGGCCATCCCCATGTTGCCCCGGGTACTCGCCGCCGATCTCTGCTCTCTTCTGCCAGAGCAAGATCGATTTTGCATGTGCGTAATCGCCGATTTGAATAAAAAGGGCGAAGTAAAAACCTACGAAGTCGTCGAAGGTCTGATGCGCTCCCATGCTCGCCTGACATACGACGGAGTCGCTCGCACGCTCGGCTTTGATGAAGAATCTCCCCAGTCGGCAGCGGCGGAGGCAATGAAGCCCAATCTTGAGCTACTCTACGAGCTCTCTCAAAAGTTGAGACAGACTCGGTCCAAAAAGGGAGCTCTCAACCTCGACTTGCCTGAGCCACGAGTAGTCGTTGACGAAGAAACCGGGGCACCTCTCGAAATTAAAAAACGAGCCACTCGCCCTGGTCTCAAGTTGGCCTACTCAATGGTCGAGGAAATGATGCTCCTGGCAAACGAACTCGTCGCACTCTGGCTCGATGAAGAAAAACTGCCCGGGATTTACCGGGTACATGCTGAGCCAGATCCTGAAAAGCTCGAAAAGCTCGCCATGATCGCCGATGAAATGGAAGTCGCCATTGATATCGAATCACTCCAAGACCCCATTGGCGTCGCCAAATTCCTCAATTCTTTGGAGGGGCATCCGAAAAAATCAATCCTCGAAAAGCTGCTGTTACGCTCTCTGAAGCAAGCTCAGTATGATACCGAAAATATTGGTCATTTTGGCTTAGCAAAGGAGTATTACGTCCATTTCACTTCGCCGATTCGGCGTTACCCTGACCTGCGAGTGCATCGCCAGATTAAGTCCGTACTACGCGGCGAAAAGTCAAAACAGAAGCCAAAGAAGATTATCGAGGACCTCACCGAAGCCGCCCACGAATCGAGTAAACGGGAAAGGGATGCAATTGGGGTCGAAAGAGAAATTCTCGATCTCTACCGCGCTTCCTACATGAAGCAGCACATAGGAGATGTCTTCGTTGGCCGAATTACAGGGTTTAGTGGGATGGGCGTTTACGTCTCTTTAGATGAGCCTTTTGTGGACGTCATGATTCCCTACGAGTGTTAGGTCCCGACGATTACAAACTCAGCCAAAGCGAAATGTCGGTGATCGGTGAGAGATCAGGAGAGGAGCTAATGATCTCCGAGGAACTCACCTTGGAGATCGTCGATGTGGTTCTCGCCCGGCGAGTCACCATCGGTCGACGCTCCCTCGATGATCAAGAGATCGACGAATTAGAGGCCCAGGCCGAAGACAGGGGAGTTTCTCTTTTCTCATTCGGACGCCGAGCTCATGGGAAACAAGCTCAACAGCGAGGCAAAAGGCACTCCTCTCTCTCAAACGAAAGCCCCTCGACTGGTGGCTCAGGCTCTCGGCAAGCACGACCAGGTCGTGGGCGTGCCGCTAGCAAGGCGCGCCAAGACGAAAAACGCCGTACGACCCGAGCCCCGAAAAAAGCGGGTTCAGTCGCGCCCAGCGGGCAAAGGGCCAAAAGCAGCTCAAAGAAAAAAACGAGAGCGCGCGATGCAGACGCCCAGGCATCATCCACAGCTCGATCTCTGAGCTCACCTCGCGTCAAGGCCTCAAAAACCACACGATCACGCAAAAAGACGAGCAAAAAGACCACCACCAAGGTCCCAACTGCCCGTCAGAGATCTGCAGCTCGTACTGCAGCCGCAAGTCGCAGCGGGAAAGCCCGCCGCAAGTAGAATAAAAAGCAATCTTAAGCTGAAACTTAAAACTTCTGACCAGCAATTTCATCGCATCCCATCAAGGGACGCAACGCTGCTGGGAGAGAAACCGAACCATCTGCTTCTTGATATTGCTCCAAGATTGCTATCAAAGTACGGCCCACAGCTAGGCCAGAACCGTTGATCGTATGCACAAGCTGTGGTTTTTGCTTCACAGCAGGCCGATAGCGAATTTTCGCCCGACGAGCCTGGAAATCTCCGAAGAGAGAACAACTAGAGATCTCCCGATAACGACCCTGAGACGGTAACCAGACCTCAAGATCATAGGTTTTGGTCGCCGAAAAACCTAAGTCTCCTGTGCATAATTCAACCACGCGATAATGGAGACCTAATTGTTGCAAAATCGATTCTGCATCGGCTGTTAGTTTCTGAAATGCCTCTTCGCTTTTCTCGGCTTCAGCAAAGCAGACAAGTTCGACTTTATCGAATTGATGCTGACGAAAAAGACCTCGAACATCCTTACCGTAACTGCCTGCTTCGCTGCGAAAGCAAGGTGTAAAACCGCAATACGAGCGGGGCAATGACCCCGGTTCGAAGATCTCATCGGCATGCAAATTCGTAATGGGCACTTCCCCAGTTGGAATCAGGTAGAGAGGTTCTTCATCGTCCTCATGACGCTTCGTCTGGAAAAGGTCTTGCTCGAATTTGGGCAACTGGCCTGTCCCTTCCAAGGGAGCGGAACGCACCAAATAGGGCACAGCTACCTCGGTGTAACCATTCTGCTCAGTATGCACGTTCAGCATATAAGTGATCAGAGACCTTTCCAGTCGACTGGCTTGAGCCCACAGGACAGAGAACCGGGAACCACTCAATTTCGACGCTCGCTCAAAATCTAACAACCCAGGCACTAAATCGTAGTGAGCTTTCGGCTCAAAATCGAAAGATGGTTTCTTTCCCCACTCGCGCACCACGCGATTCTGCTCCTCAGAAGAACCGACGGGAGCGTCGGCATGAGGTAGATTAGGAATACTCATCAGGCGTTCTTCAAAGGTCTTCAAGATGGCGCTGAGTTTTGTTTCTTCGCTCTTGAGCTCCGCTGAAAGCGCCTTGAGTTCATCACGACGAAGAGCAAACGCTTCGCGGTCACCCCCTTTCGCCAATTTTGACATTTCTTGATTGGCCGCATTGCGTCGGGCCGCCAGGGCTTCTGTGGTGCCGATCAACTGACGACGCTGGCTCGCCAAGTCACCCAAGTCAGCCAATTGAGACTCCCAGGTTGACGAACGATTCTTCAATCGCTGTATGACTTCATCGAGGTGGTCGGCCACGTATCGCGCATCAAGCATATTCGGGCTCTAGCAGGCTGACCGAGCGACGTCATCGGCTTCCAGCCCGGGGGGTCATCTAGAGGACCAAAAAAACAGGAGCCAAAAACACTAAACCCTGCAACTCATGCCGGATCAGCCCGCACCTTTCGATTGAGGTGAATCTCTCGAAGAATTTTCGTATGTTCCGCGGCCATGAAACCTATTTGGCGACGAAGAACCCTTGCTCTGGTCCTGGGCATCCTCTCACTGACCGCACCTCTTCTCGCCCAGGAGGGAAGTCGCCCCACGCCGACAACCTCCGAGCCAACGGCCTCAGAGCCAGCGGCTGAAGAAATTCAAGCCCTCGAAGGAGATGCGCTGGCAGGGTCCAGTGACGAGTCGCCAGCCCTGAAGCTGATGAATAAGACATTGAATACCTCTCTCGGAGCCGTGAATAGCTTTGTGAGCAGCAGTATCTTTTTTGATGTCAGCTTTGGTGCTTTTCATGCACCAGAATTCGAAAATGGCGAAGTTGTGCTGGACCAAACTGGCGCGCCAAAAATGAAGGTCATACCAATTCCTTTCATCGTGGCTCTCTTGGCCATCGGCGGCGTACTCTTCAGCGCCTACTATCGTTTCGTCAACATCACAGGGTTTAAACACGCTATCGATATTGTTCGCGGCAAGTTCGACCACGAGACAGATATTGGTGAGATCTCTCACTTTCGCGCTCTCACCAGCGCGCTTTCTGCCACGGTAGGCCTCGGTAATATTGCTGGGGTGGCCATCGCCATTCAACTGGGTGGACCAGGTGCAGTTTTTTGGATGTTTTTGGCCGCTTTTTTTGGCATGGCCACCAAGTTTTCCAGTTGTACGCTGGCCCAACTCTATCGAAAGAAAAATGAAGACGGCTCTTTTTCCGGGGGTCCCATGTACTATCTCGATCTTGGCCTGAAAAACCGCAATCCACTCATCAAGTGGATTGGAAAGTCGCTCGCCTTACTTTACGGCGTCATGATCATGGTTGGCTCCATGGGCGGCGGCAATATGTTCCAATCAAATCAGAGCTTCGAAGCTCTTCACACGGCCTTCGGCGTGGACCAAAAGTCGAGCTGGATCTTTGGACTGCTCATGGCGCTCGCCGTGGGTGTTGTGATTCTTGGAGGCATTCGGCGCATTGGCGCCGCAACCAGTCGTATCGTTCCCTTGATGGTTGGCACCTATATTCTTGCCGCAATCGCCGTGCTCGGAGCCAACTTCTCGCAAATTCCTTTGGCCGTCTCCCTGATTTTCGCCAAGGCATTCTCCGCCAATGCGGCCTACGGAGGAGCGATTGGCGTCTTGGTCTGGGGCGTGACTCGCGCTTCATTCTCCAACGAAGCAGGCCTTGGTTCTGCCGCGATCGCCCACGCCGCCGCAAAAACAGATGAGCCTGTGAGAGAGGGTCTCGTAGCAATGCTCGGACCATTTATCGATACGATGATTGTCTGCATGACAACCGCCCTCGTCGTGATCGTCAGTGGCGCATGGAACGATCCATCAATCCCACAAGAAGCCGGCGTTTCACTGACAACAGCCGCGTTTGCGACAGTTTTGCCTTGGTTTCCTAAGGTCCTGGCAATTTGCGTTCTTCTTTTCGCCTACTCCACAATGATCTCCTGGTGTTACTATGGCGAACGGGGCTGGATCTACATTATGGATCACTTCAACGGTCGAGGCGTCGCCACTGTCGGAGTCTTCCGCGTTATTTTTGTCTGTTTCGTCTTCATTGGTGCGGTTGCCAAATTAGAGGCGGTCTTGGACTTCTCCGACCTGCTGATTCTCTGCATGGCATTTCCCAATCTCATCGGTAGCGCCTTCTTGGCGCCCCGTATTAAGGCGGCCTTGGCCGACTACTGGAACCGTGTTCGACCCGCCCATCAAGCTGCCGCCGCTCAAAACCCGGGGCAATGAACTCAAGAACTGAGAAAACAGCTGCACTGTAGAGAGCGAAACGAGAGGCTCACAAGAGAGAAGCTCAACCTCTTCTTCTCATCAGAAAGCTGTTTTCTACTTGCTCCCTCCATCGCTGACATGGCACAGGCTCTTTGTCGTGGAAGATTTGCATATCACCATTTTAGGCACTGGATTGATCGGTGGCTCAATTGCCCTGGCGCTGAAAGAAGGCGGTTGGTCCGGAAAAATTGTCGGTATTGATCGTCACTTGCCTGGGAGCGTCGATAGCCAAAGCCCAGCAACCGCTCTCCAAAGCCCTTCAAGAACCGGTCCACCTGGCGCAGTAAATGCCTTTGACGCCTTTTGTTGGGCCGACGAGCGCACCAAATGCGAAGAATGGCTCGCAAGAACGCATTTGGCGATCCTAGCGATGCCTGTTGGCGGAATCATTGCGAATCTGCCTGAGGTGCTCGATGCCACGAGCGGCTTTGTCACCGATTGCGGTTCCACCAAATATGCTATTCAGCAAGCCATCAAAGACCACCCGAAACGGGAGCGATTCGTGCCAGGCCATCCCATGGCTGGACGCCCGATTGGCGGCATTGAAAATTCTTTAGGAAGTCTCTTTCGAAATCGAAAATGGGTCCTCTGCCCCGAGCTCAGTAGTCATGAAGCTCTGAGCGAAGTAAAAAAAGCGCTATCTCTGACCGGCTGCGAGGTCATTGAAATGTCAGCGATTGAACATGATAAAAATGTAGCTCTGACCAGCCATCTCCCTCAAATTCTAGCCAGCGCCCTCTCGGCGAATACTGGGGAAAGCGCAAGAAAAACAGCGGGACCAGGTTTTGATTCGGCGGTCCGCGTAGCTGGAGGTGGGGCTGCCATGTGGCGCGATATCTTCAAAACGAATGCCGGACCCATCGCGAGAGAATTAAAGGCTCTTGCTCTGCAGTTGGAGGGGATTGCCCAGGAGCTCGAAGAGATTCATCAAACCGAAAACAAAGAGGCGCCTGAGTTGCTCTTGAAGCTTCTGGCTTTGGCTCGAAGTAAGCGTCAATAGGAGCGGTTCGTCTCTACTCCAGCTTCAGCGAACTTCTACCGATTTTGCTGGACGGCAATCGGATCTTCCTGTCTCGATTGAATCGACCAATTGGCACAGGTCATCAATCTGGCACAA
>JAKVCH010000010.1 GCA_022447485.1 Polyangiaceae bacterium
ATCATGAGTGTTAATCCTGGATTCGGCGGGCAGAAATTCATCCCCGAAGTGTTACCGAAGATTGAGCGCTTGCGTAAAACGATCGAAAGCCGTGGTCTTGGGATCGACATTGAGGTCGATGGCGGCGTTTCGCCCCTCACAGTTCAATCAGTCGTGAGTGCCGGCGCCAATGTGCTCGTCGCGGGCGCAGCGATATTTGGTCAAGCCGACCGTGCCGCTGCGATCAACGAAATCCGACAAGCCGTAAAAGAAAAATGAGCAGATCCTGGATCTGTTGCGCGCTTTTCATCTCCGGCATCAGCTCTTGCCAACCGAAAAGCTTAAGCCACTCGACCCGAGTAGAAACTCAAGCGCAAAAGCCAACTCTCCAGGAAATTCCCCTCATCAGCGAAGAAACCCAGCAAATTGAATCCGGCCCCATCATCTCTGTCGGGCGAGAAATTTCAATCGAACGAGAACTCAGAAAAGTCGAAAAGATTCGGGGTCTAACGGCAAAGGAAAAAGTCGGCGCGCGAGAGGTCAAGACGCACCAACTACTCGCCCACGTTCGCCGTATCGTTGAGCGAGATGTGCCAGAAAGAGTGCTGATCGCCCAGGAAAAAGCCATGATTTCTTTGGGATTCGCCCCCTTCGGCTTTGACCTAAAGAACGCCATGTTAACGCTGCTCGATGACCAGTTAGCGGGCCTCTATGATCCCAAATACGGACTCATGCTTCTACGAGACAACTTAGGTCAACGCCTCAGGCAAGCCACACTTCAGCATGAGCTTGTCCACGCTCTCCAAGATCAACACTACGACTTATCGCCCCTGAATGATTATTCTTCTGCCAGCGGTGATAAACGCACTGCCTTCAGCGCATTAGCTGAGGGCGATGCCACTAGCGTCATGTTCGATCTACTGCTGCAACCCAAAGGACAGACAGCGCTTGACCTGAGTGAGGAGGAAATTTTTGATTCGTTTCGCTCAGGCTCCGACTCCTCTGCAAAGGAAATACCTACCCTGCTTCGACGCTCCGCAATTGCTCCTTACCAATATGGTCTCCAATTTGTTCATGCTTTGCGAAGAAGAGGAGGTTGGCCCGAGGTAAATCGAGCGTTTTTGCGCCAGCCGAGTAGTACTGAGCAAATTCTTCATCTCAAAAAATACGACGACAATGAGGTGCCCCTCTCACTTCAGCCTTTGATTCCAACGAACCAAGGTTGGAGCTTGATTGATCACGACACCCAAGGAGAGTTAGGCATTCTTCTCTTCTTGGAAGAGGCGCTTTCCAAAGAAAAATCAGCCACCGCCGCGTCCGGTTGGGGTGCCGACCTCCTCAGCGTCTGGAGCCAGAAAGAAGACCTCAACCCTTCCGCGCAGCCATCGAAAACCACGCTTTCCAGTCAGCCAGATCCTGAAGCCATCGCTGAACTGATTCTCTGGCAAATACGCATGGATAGTGAACGAGATGCCCAGGAGTTGTTCGCCGCTCTACAACCGCAAAACCAAACAGGCATTGGCCTAGGTGGTGGTGTATGTTTTGAGCAATCTGGCAAAAGAGTGCTCTTCATTCAGCGAGAACGCGAAAATATCCTGCTCAGAGTTGCCCCTGCTCAAATCGGTTCCCGCCCATCCTCTTGCAGCGAACGAACGCTCAAAGATATACATGTTGCTCCTCGCGGGGACAGCCGTTCAGCAGGTATTCAGTGAATCACTGCAGGTCAGGATGAACCCTGCTCACATTCTAGCCCAATAAGAGCTTCCGAGGATGATCCCCCGGCCCATTCCAAAGACCACCCACGCTGGGTGAATCAATTTAGACACTGAACATATTCCACAACGGCTCTCAGATGCCTGAAAACGAGAAATTATTCAGGAGAAAACCCTGCCAATCGAGGCGAAAACTTTGGCTGATAAGGTAATGGCACAAGATCTGCATTCAACTCATGATGCAGACCAGCAACGCCTGTCACGTCGGCGACTTAGCCGCCATGAACTCTGATCAACCGAACCTATCAGCGCCTGAAGCGAATCAGGGCCAGAAACGAGGGTTCGAA
The DNA here is from genome assembly GCA_022447485.1 of Polyangiaceae bacterium. GTDB lineage: Bacteria > Myxococcota_A > Polyangia > Polyangiales > Polyangiaceae > NIC37A-2. The sequence continues at coordinate 2,039 of JAKVCH010000010.1, forward strand.
ACATGGCTGTCTTTAGTTGCGTCTACCTGTGGAGCTGACGACGCAAGACTGATTCGCATTGACTTGTTCACGCCCAAAGAGCTTATCCACGACCACTATCAGCTTCGTTTCGAACTACGAAATCGAGAGGAGCGAACCTCTACTCCATTGTGCTTTCACGGCTCCTCTTCCCGTCAAGCAGTTCTCGACCACCACGAATGGGAAGGCGTACTCGAAGGGGGAGAATTTTTCAGCACAACAATTAGTCTTCATTGCGCGGAAGAAGAGCTCCAGACTCTCGAGATCCACGGATTGCTGTCAAGATCAGCTGATGCTTGTGTCGAGCAAATTGCCCCCATCTACACCGCCAAGAGTAGGCTCCATGCGGCTGGCACTCAGGCCAGCCTCCATCTCCGCCGAGCACCCTCATCCATTTTTTTCCTCAATCGAAACGCTATCAAAGAGTCGATTGATCCTCGGCTGAATCAGCTGCTCCAGCAACAGCCAAGCTCTGAACTTGAAGAAGAAAGTCCTCTGCTTCGGGCTCAGTAAAAGGCTCATGACCGTAGCGGGCTAATAGATAACGACGCGTCAATCCAAGTGTTTTCTCTCCAAGCGGATGCCCGGCTTCTTCAAGGGAAACTGCGTAGGTGAGGGGAGGAGTCGCGCTTGGCCTAGGTATCCCCGTCCGTCGTAATGCTTGATCGAGCTCTTGGTAAAGTTCGATAGAACGCTTCTCCTGTTCGCGATCTTGAATCGCCGACGATGATTTGCGCTGGAGGTAAATCATCGCGGCAACCCCTGCTCCCAACAGAGCAGCGCCCACCAAGCCCAGCAGGCGCCAATTTGTCGAAAGAGGGAAGCTCTTGACTCGATTCTTTGCTTTTTGCGTAGACTGACGAAAAGAGCGCACAATCGCCAATTGCTTTTGCAGATTAAAACCGACCACATTTTGATCCCAACCCTCGGCAGCGGCCTCCATCATATCACGCATCAAATTCCAGACGCCGCGAGACGCGAGGGCATCGCCGACCGCAGCTGGCGGCGTGGGGTCAAACCTCGTCCAACCAACCTTCGGTAAATAAACCTCGACCCAAGAATGAGCGTCACCCTGTCTGACAGCATAAAACTCACCAAACCGATTATAAGTCCCGCCCACATAGCCAGTCACATTGCGCGTCGGCACACCCAGCGTGCGCAAAAGAATCGCCATAGAAGTGGAAAAGAATTCGCAATGACCTCGTTTTGTTTGAAAGAGAAAATCTTCCAAAGGATCCTCAGCACGTCCGGAAGTCGAGGTTAAGTCGTAGATATACTGATTCCTGAGATTCTTCTCGAGCAGCGTTGCCTTCTCCCGTGGAGTTTCAGCACCTTCTGTAAGGCGCTGCGCCAACTCGCGCACTTCAGGTGAAAGCCCTGTTGGTAGCTGCAAATAAGCCTGACGGGCTTGTTGGTACTTCTTCTCTTCAAGCTCTAAATGCGATGGCTCGTAGAAATGCTTCCGCTCAAGGAAAACTCGATAATCGACCCCATTCCGTGACGGTGGGCGGTATTCGATCCGACCAAAAGCGTCGATTGTAAAGCTCGTGCCTCGATCCTTGGGCATACGTAGCTTCGACTTTAATTTCAGAGTCACCGCATCATCAGGATAGAACACCACGAGAGGCTCGATACTCTCCAAGTGAATCTTCATGACAGCATCCGTTGCTCGAGAGTAACGATGTAAAGGTAGTTCGATACCCCAATCGCGAGCTTGATGATTCCTCACCGTGCGAGCCCATGATGAGCCCGAATAATTATCGAAAACAGCGCCGCGCAAATAGAGATTCCGACGCCGCGGCGGATCATCTCCTATTCCAGGCGGTACCACTCGCATCACCAAGGTCGGATCGGTGCGAATTGTGCCCACTCCGCCTAAATCAACGCGATCGGAAAAGCCCGCCACCCGTGCTGACGAGGTCGGAGTAACATTCCACCAACTAAAACCTACTCGAGGGAAAGCCATGAAGATCACGGCCGTCAAGACAAACACCGGAACGGATAAGAGGCAGGTAAAGAGTAAAAAACCCTTTCCTATCACTCGACGACTCCTCAATATCCTTGGAACATCCACTGGTAAGCCAGTGCGATCGCGAGCCCCTTGCTTATAATTGCCTTCCACCTCACGACGTAAGTGAGAGAGAACCAACGCCCCCGGTGTAAACACCAAAAAGCCAAGGAGGGATAAAGCATATGCCAACCCTCCGCCCAAAATCGTGCCAGCAATCAAATGTAGCAAGGCGAGCAAAATCACTTGGTGGTCATGCAGAGCTCCTCGACGTGTTGCCAAACGCACAATCTGCAAGCCCGCGGCAAATTCCACAACAAGACCGATGGGCTCCGCTCCCAATGCTAAACGAGCCAACTGCAGTGCCAAAAAGGCAATAGGAACAACCGTGCTCGCTAACTTTAAAATCGCGGATTGGCGAGCCTTCTCGGGGAGAAATATGGCGACCACCGTGGCAACCAAGGTCACGACATTGACCACAACACCCAATTTGCCACTGGTGACGAGGGCCAGAATACCGAGCAAAGCCAGGGCATCTGTCATCAAGCGGTGAACGAAACCGAATCTCATGACTTTTCCTCCACAGGAGAACCCTGGAGGTCTGAAGAGGGTTTTTCGCTTAGTTGAGGCTGTTGTGAAAGCTGAACAGGAGCGTACGCAATGCTGATATTTTGCGAGTCCAACTCTGGTTCCCCCATGGGGTTCTCTCTTAGCCAGTGCTCCTCTTGACTTGCCAAGTCTTCACTTGAGCGCTCTAGGTCACTTTGAGCAGATTCAAGGCGAATCAGCGCTAAAAATCGCAAAATTGGATCTGCGCCACTACTGGGGCTTGCAGCAGCACTTAACCCCGAAGTGGTCTTCAAACGCACCTCTTCTCCTCGTCGCAAATGGGCGACTGCTAAAGACGCCGTATCTCGTATGCGTGCTTCGAAACTCTTCTTCTCCTCCAGCGATGGTGAGGCCGAATCAACCGTATCATTCAAGAGCAATCGAACCCTTGCCCGTACCTCGCTGCTTCGTTCAATGACCACTCTCGGCCCACCGCTCGTGCTTCGCTTCCAGTAAATATCCCGCGGGTCATCGCCATCTCGCATCAATCGAATGCCGAAAAACTCTTCTCCTCGTAATCGCGAAGCAGCAGAACCACCTTGATCCTGCTGCCCGTGCTGCTGGGCGGGTAACCGCCGTTCCTCCACTCCTGGATAGACAATTAATTCACCGGAAGACTCGAGCACCCTCGACTTTTCGAAGAGACCAAATGGAAAGCGAGTGGCAATGCGAAACGAATCGTGACGGTCGAGACCGCGGCGAACGGGAATTCGGCGATAAGCCGCCACCTGGGCCGATTGAGGCGCTACTTTTAGGAAAAAACAACGCTTATCGGCTGGTTGACCCTGACGTAGGTCTTCCACCTCAATCGCGTAGGAAGGCATTTTCTTTTTATCGTTACGGACCTGTATTTCGACATAGTGCACTCGGCCCACCTGAGATCGCTGGGGTAAGCGCCGAGTGACACGTATTTTTCGTAAACTGCTTTCGCTGAGGATACCTGAAACGACAATCAAAGAGAGCAGCATTCCAAGCAGCACGTAGAGCAAATTATTTGCCGTTAAGACGCCAACCAGACCGACTCCAAAAGTGAGCGCTACGTAGTATTTACCCTCGCGAGTAAATTTCAGTCGACGAGGCGCTCGAAACCTCCGCCCCCGTTGTGCTCGAGAAGAACTCTGACGATTCACGATGGACGACTTTTCATCCTTGATCAAAGAGGGGAGGGGATCTTTCGCATGATATCAGCAATCGCTCTTTCCGACTCTTCTCGGGAGGGCATGTAGCCATCGGCATGAGCTGTCAGTCGAACGCGATGCGCGAGCAAAGGTATCGCCAACGTGTAGATGTCGTCGGGTAGACAATAGTCGCGACCCTCCAACAAGGCTCGAGCTCTTGCTGCCCTGGCCAGACTCATACCAGCGCGAGTCGAAGCACCAATCGACAGAACTGAGCTCTTACGAGTCGCCGAAATTAAGGTTTGGAGATATTTACCAACCTCCGGATCGACCTGAATCTTTTCTACGGCCAACTGCAGATGCGCCAAAGTTTCAGGATTTAGGACCTGACTGACACCCTCAATCCGATCTCCCTGTGGGTGCAGCATTAATCGGGTTTCAACTTCTGGTGATGGGTAACCAATCTCCACCCGCATCATAAAACGGTCCAGCTGGGACTCTGGTAAGGGGAAGGTACCCGCAAAGTCTTGAGGATTTTGAGTCGCCACAACGAAAAATGGTTGAGGTAAGTCATGTGTGACGCCATCAACACTCACTTGACCTTCGTTCATCGACTCGAGTAGAGCCGACTGAGTACGCGGACTCGCTCGGTTAATTTCATCTGCCAAGAGAACATTAGAAAAAACAGCACCCTTACGAAGAGTAAAGCTGGAGTTCTCTTGCTCGTAGACGGTGACGCCTAGTACATCGCTGGGTAGCATATCGCTCGTAAACTGAACGCGATTCATATTGCCACCCACCGCTTTTGCCAGCGCCCGAGCTAAGGTTGTCTTACCGACCCCCGGGACGTCTTCCAGCAAGATATGACCTCGCGCCAATAGAGCCGTCAAAGCCAGTCCGACAACCTCCTCTTTACCCTCCAATGCCGTCTCAACGACTTGCCTTAATTGACTAAGAAGTTCGACCTGCACGTCCTTCGAAACACCGACCTGGGAGTTCATCGTGCAAAGCGTAGCATTTCTGGGACAAAAGGCGTGCTTCCCTGAAGAACAAAAAGAACTTGAGAATGAAGCGAGACAATGCTCGCTTGAACCACGCAGCATGAACCGGCGATTACTCAAAAGAGTCGAAGTACAGAACCTCAGCAAGATCTTCGGGGCAACCCCAGCGTTGCGAGGCCAGAACACTGAGTTTCACGCGGGAACGATCACAATCCTAGGAGGGGCCAACGGAGCCGGCAAAAGCACCCTACTATCGATTCTTGGTCACCAACTGAAAGCGACCAAAGGCGTCGTGCGGATGGTCACGACAGATGGTCTCTGCCTGACGAAACAAGAAGCCCGTTCACAAATAGGTTGGCTCTCACATACAACTAACTGTTATCAACAGCTAAGCGGCCGAGCCAATATTGAAATTTTGGCTAAATTACACGGGATTCCCGCTCCTGAGATAGAGCGGGTTACGACGCGACTGCATATTGGAAGATTTGCAGAACGACCAATCTCGACTCTGAGTCGTGGACAGAGCCAACGCATCGCTCTTGCTCGGGCAATCGTTCACCAGCCCGCTCTACTATTACTCGACGAACCATGGACCGGTTTGGACACAGCATCCGCAAAGCAACTGGAAGCCATTGTCCAAGAAGAAGCCGAGCGCGGCGCCATTGTTGTCATCGTAAGCCATCAAGACGGACTCGCGACGAAGCTCAACGCAAACAGCCTCCTTCTGAAAAACGGTCAACTGCTGAAATAATTCAAAGTTCGTCAGTGGAGGAGAGGCTTTGCAATCGACCCATCAACTCATTCAATTGCTGCTCTCGAGATGAATCGACGACGCACTTGAAACGATGCAAGTCACGAAGTTGAGGTAAGATCAGCTGATTCAACTCTTCAAAGTTACTGTCGAGAGAAAAGTCATCTTCCACCCGGGAAAACTCTTCATTTTTTGATTCGCTCTCACGCTCAGAATTCTGCCAGGTGTTGAGAACCAGATAGTCGACATTCACTGAAAAAGCCGCGAGTGCCCTGAGGTAAGCAGTCAAGTCAGAGAGTACTCCTAGACGATTCGGTGCCAGCAGTAAGACCTCGACTGAAAATTGAGTCGATAGACTCGCGTAAAGAGATGCGTTCACCGATGATGAGCTCAAGGGACTAAATGCTCCTCCAGCCGTTTCCAAAAGAGTCAGTTCGGGTTGATGAGACTGAATCCTTTCTTCCACCCATTGATTGATTTGAATGAAGTCAATCGTCGCACCCTCACGCCCAGCTGCTAGGTGCGGGGAAACAGGATCGATGAATGAAAACAACTGCGTGGCTGGAGTCCGACTAGCGCTGGCGAGAGCTTGAGCGTCGGAACCAACCTCACCTTGAGGCACTCCCGACTCAACCGGTTTGAGACCTAAGGCCTTCGTGCCAGAGTCCTGAAAGCGACGAAGCAATGCCGAAGAAAAGTAAGTTTTCCCAATTTCGGTTCCGGTGCCTAAGACGAGGAGCACCTGCGGTTTTGACGGCAAGTTCATAGCTGGCTTCTAGCTGAGTTCTATGAGTGCTCAAGGGATTTTCAAGTTTCATCAAAGGGTGAGTTCGCAGATTGTAACAACAAACGACAAGGCTATTCGTCACCTGTTTCACGTGAAACATTCGATCACTGTCGCTCGAAGAAGTGTCTCGCCATTCAAGCGTGATTTGGTCCTCAAAAATGTTTCACGTGAAACATTCGATCACAGCCTTCCAAATGACGATTTCCTTTCCCCACACCATCTGTATTGAAACGATGTTTCACGTGAAACAACACATGTCGGCTTGTTGAATAGAGCTAGCCGAAGCCGTTCGTCCTATTCCGAAGAAAATATCTCTTCACTGATCAGGAGAGGAACAAATCGATGCTTTCTTTGCCTGCTGAATCAATGCCTCTGATAATCTCTCGACCTGTCGAAGCTGCCAATTCGCCTTCATGGTCACTCGCAAGCGGCTAGCGCCAGCCGGCACCGTGGGAGGACGAATTGCCTGCGCCACAATACCTTGCTCACTCAAATCACGGGCGGCCTGTAACGCCAACTGTTCTTCACCGAAAATCAGTGAAAGAATCGGACCATGGCCAGTTAGTTGAAGGCCCGCGTCGGACAAGGATGAACGAACCTGATTGGCTATCTCTGTCAAACGCTGTCGACGTTTAGCATCTGATCGCAGTCGCTGAAGATTATCGTAGAGATCATGCACTTGACGTGGTGACGGTGCAGTTGAAAAAACAAAGCTTCGCGCGCGATTCCAAAGCCAAGTTCTCAATTGCGAGGAGCCCAGCACACAAGCACCTGAAGACGCCGTTGCTTTACCGAAGCCACACATCAGAACATCCGCTTTCACGGCGACTTCTTCACATAACCCAGCACCCGTCGGACCAAACACACCAAAAGAATGAGCCTCGTCCACATACAGGAAAGCGTCATAGCGATCACAAAGTCGCCGAAGCTCGCTTAAGTCAGGGCTATCTCCATCCATGCTGTAATAGGACTCAACAATCACCCAACGAGCCGGACGATCCATTGAATCGGCCAACATTGTTTCGAGACGCCGAAGATCGAGGTGAGGGAAGACTTGAGCTCGACTACGCAAACGTATTCCATCAATTAATGAGGCATGATTGTACTCGTCCGAAAATACAGCGTCCTCTTTTGAGAGTAAGGCACTGAGAGCTCCGAGGTTGGCCGTATAGCCATTCGGGAAAAGCAACGCGGCTTCACTGCCGCACCAATCAGCCATGAATTGCTCCACCTTCAGGTGTGCGCGGGAGCTTCCAAAGATCAAGCGAGATGAGCGAGCGCCCGTAGGCCATTCCGTTCGTGATTGCTCGTCTGAATTCAGAGCCTCTGAAGCGTAACCAAGATAATCGTTTGTCGCAGCGTCGATCATAGTCGAACCAAACGACTGCTGCATTTGCTCGAGATACAGACCATCATCAGGTTCTCTCAAGAGCGAGCTCTTTCTCAGCTCGAGAATCGATTCTTCTAATTGATCAAGTCGCACAACTATTCCATCTCTGCAGCCAGTGAAAACAGACCTGAATCCGACCCGCCAGGGAGACAAGCGAGGCCAAGTTACCGATCAGAAGTTTGCCCCTGACTATCACGACCTGGCTCGGTGATCATCGCATTGCCTATTTTACCCGAAGCACGCTCCTTCGCCAAAGCGCGCTGGGCTTTTTCCTTCAGGTCTACACGGTCAGCCGCATCACTTTCTTCGATCCATTGAGCATAGATCGTCGCTCGTTGATCGCCATCAGCCGTGCACAGTAATGCACTTTCCCATTCATAAAGAGCGGTCTTAAAGTCATCACTGCGAGCATGAGCCAAAGCGGAAAGACTATGAATTTCGCTATTTCCTAAACCAGAAAAAATAGACCACTTCGCGACCCGCGCAGCCTTTTCAACATTGCCCTGGCGAATCAGAAGTTCCAAGTAGCGCTTCTGCACCTCAACATCTTGCTCCAAGAGACTGGCGAGCAGTTCGACGAACTTGAGTTCATTCGTTTCATCTTTTTGCAGCTGAAAATATTCGACCAGACCTTCTAAAGGCGCCACAGCTCCTGGATCTAATTGATGGGCTTGTATCAAATTCTCGACGGCCGGCTCCCAATCACCGGCCGCCACCTGCAGACGAGCCAATCTCATGCGCAATGCATAGGCATCGAGACCAATTTGAAGTGCATTCTCAAGAATACGTCGAGCAGCAGCCTGATCGCCTCGAGCTCCCCACATAGCAGCACTCAAGTCCACGACTTCAGCGTCCATTTTCTCTGCCAATAACGATTCCAAGAGATCCTGAGCTCGCCCCAACTTCTTCAATTGCAAAGCGGCCCGCGCAGCACGAATTCTTAAGGGCCGATCTTCTGGAGACTCCCGCAGTAGCACCTCTAGCTCCTCGAGAGACTGCGACTCCTCGCGTTCCAGATAATGCTTTGTGTAGAGGGTGAGTTCTCTCTCGGCCCAAAGCCGAAACTCCTGGTCTAAGTCATCGAGACTTCGTCCCAGCGCATTTTCAAAAGCTGCGTCAGGCAGCTGTTTCTTGCCCAATTCCGCCAACACTTTCGTTAGTGCCTTGTTATCAACTTCTTCACTCAACCATTCGACAACTCGCCCCGAAGCATAGTAGGCGACCGCCACATCTTCCATGCGCTCAGCCCGCGTGAACGCGCGATTCATCAGGGGCAGATGAGGCACCTTCTCCGCCACTAAGGCACGAGCTAGATTTCTATCCATCTCCCTGGACCAGCCCACCTTCAAACGAGCTGTTTCCCATTCTGCAGCACCTTCGGTCAGCCAGCGCGGCACGCGACTTTCGCTCTTTCCAATATGAAAAACATGGGCCATTTCATGCCAAAGCGTCATTCCCAGGTTTCCCCGAGAGCCCTCAGGACTGATTGTGGCAAGCTTGCGACCAAAGCAAACGCCCTGAATCGGTGTTCTCGGCAGACCGCTCGTACGAACCGCAAATTCATCTCGGTTAGAATAAATTTCTATCTGAACCGGGGCGATTGGTCGATAATCATAAGTCTTTGACATCTGATCATAGGCGCGTTGAGCCAATTGCGGGATATATCGATTCAGCAATTCAGCCTCTTTGACCGGAAAACGAAAAAGAAACGGTCCTTGACGATACTCGGTGTAGTTCTCTGGAATGATTTCTTCATAGAGCTTCAGAGTATTGAAGACTCGAAGGTTGTAGGGGTCCAAGCGAAATGCCTGGCGCAGTTCAACAACTCCTGCGGCATCACTGCCTGCTCGCACCAGAGTTAAACCCAGCAGGCTGCGCATTGCCGCATTGTCGGCATCTCGCCGCAACCCACTCCGTAAGAGTAGCTGCATATCGGAGTAACGATGCTCCCACTCTAAATGCTGAGCTGCAATTAAGTAGACGCCTGCGTAGCCAGGAGACAGTCGATGAATTTTTGCAACAACTTCATCAAATATCTCCTTTTCCTCAGCTAAAAGGTAACGAGTCGCCTGAAGAGATAAAAGGTCCAAATCGCGAGGGTTCTTCTGTAAACCCGTATCAATTGCCTGATCCACGCCCGCAAAATCCAGATCGTGCAGAGCAATCGAAGCACGAATCGTGAGCGCCCCAAGATGGCGAGGCGCAGTGGCTAGGGCGCGATCAATTAATTTTTCCGCTTCTCTAAAATTCAAAGAAGTCTCAATCAATACTCGCGCAAGAAGCACCAGAACATCAGGATGGCCCGGCGCTATCTCATCCAACTCAGATGCAACTTCTAATGCATGCGCCCGATCATGATGCTTTAAGTACAGCTCCGCTCTATCCCTGAATAATCGAATGCTTTTTCCCCCAGCTTGTTCGGCAAAATCATAAGCAGCGTTTGCATCGTCAACAGCGCGAAGCGCCCCAGCGGCTTCACCAACCAGAGTCCATAAATCAGCCTTCAATTGGCCCGATTCAGCACCACGAGCTGCTCGTTCCCCGCGCTGCACGACCTCCAAAAATTTTTGCTCAGCAGACTCCTTCTCGCCCTGCTCTTGAAAAATCTCTCCTTCCAATAGCAAGGCGCCCAAGCTCTGTGCTTCTTGACGAAATGCCGCATGATCTAAAACCTCCACGGCGCCTGATAGATCGCCTTGACGGCGTAAAGACCGAGCCAAGGCCAAACGGGAAAAATCGTCCGAGCGGCTACTTAAAATAGTTTGAAGAGTCTCTTCCTTACGCTGCGCCTCCACAACATCAAGCCACGGGAGGTAATAAGAAGATTTTGGATCCGCCGCGCCTAATTCCTCCAACAGGACTTGCGCCTCTGAATAATCACCTCTTTCAAGACTAGCGTGAAGGCGAGGGATTCTATCTCCTTCCTCGAATTCACTCGATTCCTTCTCTACCAGCGCTTCTTTTGGAGGCTCAGCCGGGTGGCATCCCCATAATGAGAAATAAGCCACACCCGACATAATCCAGAGTGGTCTCTGCAACCTTCCTCGAAGTACCATGACCGCAAACTGCCGCTTCTATAAAATAACGGCAAGAAATTGGTTCTTTTTGACTAACTTTGAGGATGCCTCAAGCCCGGGGCTGACTCGACCACAGGTTGAGGATCTAAATAATCGACTTCAACACCCCGATGAGTGCGCACCCGTGTCACTCCCGCATCCTGATGGACGATATAATTGGGCCCAACAGGTACTTTTCCAAATCCCCCAGGCGCATCGATAATCAACTTTGGTAAGGCGATACCACTCAATCGTCCTTGTAATTTCTCCATTAACTGAATGCCTGTTTTCACCGGAGTTCGTAGATGAGCCGTTCCGCTGACAGGATCCATTTGCAAAAGATAATAGGGACGGGCGCGGGCACGAACCAGGCGGCGAAATAAAGCCGTCAATACGGACGCATCATCGTTCACCCCTCGTAGAAGCACAGTCTGATTCATCACAGGAAAACCAGCATCTGCCAGTCGGTTGAGCGCTGCGATATTTTCATCTCCCAATTCTTGAGGATGATTAAAATGAGTCATCAACCACAAAGGATGGTGGGGCTTGAGAGCATCGAGAAGCTCGGAATTGATTCTTTGAGGGAGCGCCACCGGAACACGAGTCGCCAATCGAATTGTCTCGATATGGGGAATCGAGCGCAATTCTTCGACTATCTTCAGCAAACGACTCGTCGCCATTGCGAGAGGATCACCTCCACTGATGATCACGTCTTTGATCTCTGGTTCTTTCCGTAAATATTCGAAAGCTTTGGATAATTTGGATAGACTTCGTGGGCCTCCACCCTGACCCACCATGCGACTTCTCGTGCAAAAGCGACAATAAATCGCACAGCGATCACTCACTAAAAGCACCGTCCGGTCAGGATAGCGCCGCACTAGTTCGGGCGCTACTTCATGAGCTTCTTCGCCGAGTGGATCGCGTAGGTCGCCCGGGTCTGCCAACCCTTCATGGGCCTGAGGCACAACCTGTCTCCGTAAAGGACAGTTTCGATCATTTGACTTCATCAGAGACAAGTAATGAGGAGTCACCGCAATCGGAAAACCTTCAGCCTCAGCCCGTCGAGCTGAAATTAGTTCTTCCTCACTCAAGGAAAGCGCGTCGTTCAACTGATCCGCGGTGCGCAGGGTATTCTGCAACTGCCACTTCCAATCCTGTTCTCGCTCCTGGACAAGAGGCAGTACATGACGGGAGTTCATTACTTTTGATGTTCGCTTTCGGAAGAAGCCTTTAAGGCATCAATCATCTGCTGATTAATGACGACCGGATGCGCTTCTCTTAATTCTTTCTCTAATTGACCTTCAGCTTCTCGAAATTGTTTTCTCGCCAATGCCGCTCTGATGGCGCGCTCGGAATCCGCTCGAGAACGAGTACGAGCGGCACTGGTTCCCGTCCATCGATACACTCCCCATCCCTTGTTTAATTTTACCGGCGCCGGGGCGATCTCCCCTTGTTTCTTTAATTGAAATAGCCCTTGCCGAACGGCTGGAGGGACCTGTTCATTTGAGCCGCGCTCTACGCCCTCGGCCGAAGTAAACCCTTGATCTCCTGCCAACTCAGCACCGTGGTGAGCATCAGGATCTTCTACGCCGAGGGAAGAGTACTTTTTAGCATAGGCAGACCAAGCCTTTTGCGGATCCGCCTTGATTTCGGCCAAAGCCTTTGCGGCTGATTTCTCCGTAGGAAAAATAAGTAAACTGACCCTCCGACGCTCCGGCTCTCGGTACTCGTCAAGATGAGCTTCGTACCAGTCTTCTACTTCTGCCTCAGTAAAGGACTCTGGACCGGGAAGAGAATTTTTCAATTCCAAAAGTGCTTTATCACGCACTGCTTGGATCAGCTTGAGCCGATACTCAGGCGTCTTATCCAATTCACGGCGACGTGCCTCTTGAGCGAGTAGCTCGGCCTCAATCAATTCGTCCAAAAGAGCTTTTTGACGCTCAGGCGACTGATAACGCAAACGCTCAAACTCGCCCATATTCGAAAGAGCAGTCGCGTACTGGCCCAAAGTTATGTCAACCCCGCCAACCGTAGCCAAAACGCCTGCGGCTTCTGACGGAGTCAGATGAGTCAAAGGATCCCGAATTTCACCCTTTGTTGACTCGCTTTTCTGCGCAGCGGATTCGCAACCCAACTCTGCAAAGGTCAAACAACTGAAGAAAGCCGACTGACAAAGGAAAATTCGGCTCAAAAACCGACGACTACTTTGTCCTTTGCGAATTTCATGAGTGATGGGCATCGATAAGAAAAGAATTACAGTGCTGGCTCGGTCCCGGTCAACCCGGATCGATGTTTTCTGGCCGAGAAGAATTCACATTGCGACCGGAGAGCGTGCAGAGTAGTTATTCTAACTCGTGACCGACGAAGCAACCGCAAGTAGCCCCACTCAATCTCTCCGCTATCCACGAGTACTCCTCAAACTCAGTGGCGAGGCACTGGCCGCAGGCGAAAACGGGGGTATTGAACCAGATACCTTGAGGACAACAGCCGAAGAAATCGCTGAGGTTCGAAAAACTGGCGTCGAAATAGGCCTGGTTGTTGGCGGTGGAAATATCTTCCGGGGTCTAAAAGGTGCAAGCCAGGGGATGGATCGTGCGCAAAGCGACTACATGGGAATGCTTGCCACCGTCATTAATGCTCTGGCCCTACAAGATGCTCTGGAGCGCCAAAAGGTGACTACTCGCGTTATGACGGCCCTGGAGATCCGCCAAGTTGCTGAACCCTACATTCGACGTCGGGCCATGCGCCATCTCAGCCAGGGCCATGTAGTTATTTTCGCTGCGGGTACAGGAAATCCTTACTTTTCAACGGATACCGCCGCATCATTGCGCGCGATGGAGATCCGAGCCGATGCCTTGTTCAAAGCAACGAAAGTGGGCGGGATTTACACAAAGGATCCAGTCAAACATGCAGACGCCGAGCTCTTAGAGCATGTCACCTACGATCGCTTTCTCACCGATCGACTCAAGGTCATGGACTCCACAGCCATCGCTCTCTGTCGTGAGAACGGATTACCCATTCGTGTTTTCAAAATGGCAACTGGCAATATCAAGCGAGTGCTGCTTGGCGAAGGTTTGGGAACGACCGTTTCTGACGAGTAGATGAATCTTCAGAAATAGTCTGATCCGAAACATCGCCAGCTGAGAAATAGCGCCTCGAATTTGTAAAAAACAATCGCAAAGGGATCAAACCGCGAGCAATTCTCAATCGAATTGCACCGAAACCCCTATTTTCATTCGTTTCCCGAACAATTTATGGGAAATCACATGGTCGCTGGGTCGAGATTGATTAGACTTCCCGGGCCATGTGGCTATCTTTACCCGGTTTTGGCACCTTGATCGTTTTATCGATTCTGGTGCTTGCAGCCTACACATTTTCCACAGCGATTCGTGCAACGAATGGGCAAGTTCGACTTCTGAACTCTGCTCGCCTTGGCGCTTACGCAACCGCTGCTTTAATCCTCTGTGGTGTCCTCATGTTGGCCTACGGATTTGTCACCCACGACTTCCGTATTCGCTACATTTCTCGCTACAGCGATCGCAGTATGTCACCCAGCTATCTATTTGCTGCCCTATGGGGCGGACAAGATGGTTCCTTACTGTGGTGGACTCTATTACTAGGAGGCTACACTGCTGCAGTGGTTAAGTGGCTCGGTCATCGTTATCGACAACTTCAACCAATTATCATTGCAACGTTGATGGCCATCATCGCATTCTTTGCGATCTTGATGATTTTTGCAGCCAATCCTTTTGAGCAGAATCTTGCTGGCGCTCCTCCAGATGGCGAGGGATTGAATCCCTTACTGCAAAACTATTGGATGATCATTCACCCGCCCATGCTCTATATGGGCTTCGTCGGCTGTGCGATACCCTTCGCTTTCTCTATCGCAGCGCTGATCACCGGCCGACTTGATAATGAGTGGATTATCGCCGTTCGAAAATGGATGCTGATCGCTTTTCTCTTTTTAAGCATCGGTAACGTTCTCGGCATGATTTGGGCCTACGAAGAATTAGGCTGGGGAGGATTTTGGGCCTGGGATCCAGTCGAGAATGCAGCCTGCTTACCTTGGTTTACAGCCGCCGCCTACGTGCACTCGACCATGATTCAAGAGCGGCGCAATATGATGAAGATCTGGAATGTCTTCCTGATTTGTACCACCTTCTTTCTCACTATCTTCGGTACTTTTCTCACTCGCTCTGGAGTCATCGCCAGTGTTCACTCCTTCGCAAAAAGCGATATTGGAATCTACTTCATCTACTTTATGGGGCTGATTCTAGCGACTAGCTTGGGCTTGATTGTTTGGCGCATACCCAAACTCAAAGCCAAAACAGAGGTTGAATCAATCGCTAGTCGAGAAGCCATGTTCGTGATCAATAATTGGGCACTCTTAGGCATGGCGACATTCGTTTCGATCGCGACCATCTTTCCAAAGATTAGTGAATGGCTTTTTGATCAGGAAATTACTGTCGGTCCTCCTTTTTATAATAAGTGGGCTGCTCCTCTCGGTTTAATTATTTTTGCACTCATGGGCTTGGCCCCTCTTTTTGGGTGGAAGAAAACAAGTAAGAAAGCACTTCGTACAGCCTTTACCTTTCCCCTTATCTGCACCTTGATCGTCACCATTCTACAGGCAATCTTTGGTGAATATTTAGGTGTTCCTTCCATTGTTCCAACCGAAAGCGTTGAAAGCGGGTTTGGGGCCGAAGTCTACGCTAAGGTCAGCAGCCTTTTTCCTGGCCTGACGGTTAGTCTTGCTTCTTTTAACCTTTCTGTTGTCCTTCAAGAGTTCTACCGAGGCGTAAAAGCCCGGCGTTCCTCCACGAAGAAGAAGGGCGAACAAGAAGACTATTTTACTGCTCTCATCCGTTTAATTGGTAAAAGCCGGCGACGTTATGGTGGCTATATTGTTCATCTTGGCATCGCCTCGATGTATCTCGGATTCGTCGGAACAGCCTGGTCGGTCACGGAAGAAATTGCTCTGAACCCCGGAGAAAGTCGAGAGGTTGCAGGTTACCAGCTTAGCTACCAGGGAACTCGTATGTGCCCTGGAAACCCTCGCTGCAGTCCCGAGGAGCAAGCCACCAAAGGCCGACGCATGCTTTTTGCCGACCTAGAAATAACCAAAGATGGAAAATCTTTAGGACGCCTAAGCCCAGCGAAATTCATCTACATGAGCCCTCCTCAAACCACCTCTGAGGTAGGACTCTTACGTGGCCTCAACGCAGATCTCTACACGGTTCTCGCGACGGCAGATCCAAAGACGAAACGCGCCACATTTTCCATCCATATCAATCCCTTCGTTTCTTGGATCTGGATAGGTCTCAGCGTTTTAATCATTGGCTGCTTCGTTTCTCTTTGGCCTGAAGTGAGAGAAAAACGCTCAACAAGTTGGATCTACCTAAGGGCTACTGCCAGCGGTGCTGTCGGTATTCTGGTGACATTCTACTTTGCCACCAGCCTAGCTCAGCCTTTTGGAAGCTCTGTTGAAAGACATTTTGAAAAGACCTGTTCAGAACCTGGTTGTGAACTTGAAGAGGGATGGTTCGATCATCAAAGTGCTTCTTCAGCGGATAGGATGCCGGGAGTAGTCAAGAATCCCCATCAGCGCCTTTCGGGTTGGCGCTCCTAGGAATTATCTTAGTGGCTTCTCTAACAGCTACTTTTTACGGCTTACCGGGCACTCTTTTGTTTTTGGCCGCGACTGCACTTTCAGTCACGATCATTTTGATTTGGATCAGCCTCGAACGTACAACGGATACCCAGAATTTAGATATTGAAGACGCTCTTGCTCTGGCTGCTCCAACCGCAGCTGAAGAGGAAAAACGAGCGGTGCTAAGAGCTCTAAAAGACCTAGAGTATGAGCGCAGCGTCGGCAAGATTTCTGAAGAAGATTATCGCGAAGTATCAAGTCATTACCGGGCCCAAGCCAAACAACTGATTCAAGCTGCGGACGAAAGTCTCAAGAAAAAACGAGAATTCGCTGAGGTCCGACTCAAGAAATTGATCCATAAAAATCAGCCATCACCCACCGCAGATGATGATTCCTCAAGTTCAGAAGAGATAAAATGAATCGTTTTTTTCCTTTTGAAAAATTTCAAAAAAGATTCCTCTGCTGTCTCTTTTTTGGAATTTCTGTCTTTTCCGAATTGCCGGCCAACGCTCAACCCCTTGGCCATCCAAATATTGGTGGTTCCAATGCAGGAACTTTTTCTCCGAAGAACACATCAACAACATCGGCAAAGGCGAGTCCAGGGACTATCGAAGTTGAAATATTGAATCCACAAGGACAGCCTTTAGCTGATGTTGAGGTCGATTTAATTTCTTCATTTCAGAGTATTGCCCAAGGACCGCGCGAGGAAATTACAACAAAATCAACTGATTCCTCGGGAAAAGTCAGCTTTTCTGATCTCCAGGCAAGTCTTCGATACGATTATGCAGTTGTAGCAAAACAAGGCGATGCTCATTTCGGAGTACCTTCATTTCGACTGGCTAAATCCCAGGGTCAATCAGTTCGAATCTACGTCTACCCAACCACAAATAGTATTAGTGATGCATTTGTTGGCATTCGAGGTTTTCTCTACCTCACTCAACGCGAAGATTTTCTTAACGTAGAATTAATGTTTCGTGTGATGAGTCTGGGTAGAAAAGCTTGGGTCCCAAAAAATCTTCTCCTCCAACTTCCAAAAGATTTTCAAGGTGTTGATGTCCCTCTAGGCGAAGGCGACGCACGATTCGAACGCGCCAGCGAGGGAGTTATTCTCAAAGGAACCTACCCGCCAGGACAGAGAGATATTCGCTTTAGTTTCATGGTCCCCCGTAATCATCGTGAAACTCAAATGATCCAAATGGACCTACCTCCCCGCGTGGCAGAATTAAGAGGTCTCACCGAGGCACTACCGGGATTAGAGCTTGATGTACCTGGCTTTGAGAAAGTCCAACGGTCCCAAGGACCCGGTGGTGAAGGAACTGTGCTCATCACCCGAAAGTTGATGCGACCTGGCGAGGCAGAGCTGAAGTCTGTCTTGGTCGAATTGAGGGGTCTACCAACTCGAGGACCGGAGCGCTGGATAGCGACGTTAGTCGCGGCTCTCATCGCTCTTGCTGGACTCTTTCTACTGCTTCGGAACAAGACTCATCAACAGATCTCCGATGGGGAGCGTCAAACAGCTCGTTCCCTGATTCTTGAAGAACTAGTCGCCCTTGAAAATGCTCGAACCGAGCGAAAAATTGGCCCGAAGACTTATCAGAAGACTTA
>JAKVCH010000100.1 GCA_022447485.1 Polyangiaceae bacterium
GTTCGTTCACTCATGATGAATTCTTTCAGCTAGAATTAGCCTGGAGACATTTTCCCAATGTAGCAATTCGCAACATCGAAACTTGCCCATGAAACAGTTCGCCCCGTCGTAGCTTGAGTTGGGGAGCGGGCAATCGGTGGGTGTCGCGAGGTAAGCCCAACTTCCGCCGAGGCTAATTGGAGAGATCTCGTTGCCAACTGTGGCCGCGAGACAGCCCGTTCCGTCGTTGGTGAGGTTTGGTCCGCAGTTTCCGTTTGCTGGAATTGAGTAGTAGAGCCGCCGTCGTAGACGAAATGATCGTAGTTGCTGGGTACGACGAGACAATTCGCTCCGTCATAATTGCCGAGTGGACAGTCATTGCCTGGAAGAGGTGGCCAGTACTTACCGCCCTGATATTGGAAGGCATTGGTCCCAGGAGGAGTGGGGAGATAGCAATGAACGCTGTCAAAAATGCTGCCAGAGACAGTACAGATCGGATCGATACATTCATGCCCGTTGTATCGTGGCCCTGCAGGGCAAGAGAGTTCTTCAAGAGAACGCTCAAGATGCTCCAAGGCCAGCGGGTGGTTCGTCGAATTGTCGGCGTTGCATACTCCATCGAAAGAATGAACAATGATGGGGATCTCAGGGTGCTCTTGATTGATGCGTGCTGCCATGCGTAGAGCTGAACAGGCGCCACGGCTATGGCCGGCTAAGTAGATTGATTTAAGATTAACCGAAAAGGCCTTGGACATGAGCCAATCTGTGAATGCTGCAACCCGATCCCGTTTTTCGCTGGCACCCATGCCTCATTGAAATTCAGCATTGAAGACGAGAGCGCCATAGGTGTCGGCCGCATCAAATACGCCAATTGAGTCACCGTTCGCTACGTCAGACAGAACGCGTTGAGCGAGAGGCTGTAAGCTAGCCAAACTGCTGACCCGCAGGGAAGAGAGTGAGATGACGAGTCGCTTCCTGAGGTGGCTCGTGGACAGTGCCGATCGTGACTCGTTTTTAGTTGATATTCTTGACGTTATTGTGCTCCCAAGGTTGGAATTCAGGGTGGGTCAAAGATCCATCAAGGTTGAGAAAACCGTGGTTGTAGCGCCCGCGACGTACGTTCACGGTCTCGCCTTGTGCGAAGGCCTGCTCTTTCTGCTCGAAGTTGTTGTCTTCGCCCGTCGCCATACAGCCGACGCCGGCAAAGAGTAGACTCGACAGCAGAGTCGTCTTGATTGATTTCATTTCGCGTCCGTAGAGTGGGTCCTCCCTCTCTCTCCGGGGGTCGACTTATTCAAACTGGCCTAGATGGCCAATTCGACATTTGGGAATAACACTTCTTCAGGGAATTGTTCTCATTCCCGAAGACCTCAACTGATTCTGGTTCTTCGTATTCTTTACAAGCACCTAGAAGAATCAGTCTCGTCGGCGTGGGCTAGGCGCGCTCTCGGAATGCTTCGAGAACAAGTGCGCAGTGATTGGGTTTCCCGTCAGGTGGTGCCGAGTTCACATGAAGTCATGGCTTCGCTTTTCGAGGGTTGCGTCACCTGACAAGGTGGCCGCGAGAGGTTCCTAAGCAAGCTCAAGAGGACCGTGGTCGTCACAATGCCCGTCGTGCTGATGGTGCAGGTGTCCGTCGACCAGGTAGTCGATATGGTCTCCGTGGGGAACAGCTTCATGACCACAGCCGGGACCATGCACATGATCGCTTGGGTGAGCGTCACATTGATGTCCACCCGTACATTGGGCGGGGTTCTTGTCGGTGACCTCAAGCACGTGCTCATCGACATGTCCTTCATGTGGATGGTGGAGATGTCCGTCGTGAAGGTAATCGATGTGGTCGTGATGACGTACCGCCGTATGACCACAGTTGGGTCCGTGCTCATGATCATGGTTTTCGTGGACAATACATTTATCGCTCATGGTGGTTCTCTCTTTCTTGATTTGGCTGAGATTGGTTTGCTTCAGTGGAGCCCTCCTCTGCGTGCTCGAAGGCATTTTGTAGGAGCTCCTGAACGTGATGGTCGAGAAGTGAATAGTGAACGTGGCGACCCACGCGACGTCGCTGCACGATGCCCTCAGCGCGTAGGAGTCTCAGGCGATGGGAAACTGTAGACAGCTCCTCCTTGAGGAGGGCGGCTAGTTCGGAGACGCAGGTCTCGTCTTGGGCAAGAATTGCGAGCAGACGCAAGCGCCCCGGATCGCCCAGAGCTTGGAAGATCCGCGCTGCTCTCTCCAAAGTGCTCTGGGCTAAATTCGGCACAGAGCGCAACCCGTGCTCGTGCTCGCAGTCGAGGGGTTTTGGCTCCGCTTGATGGTTCTCTTGATTGGACACTTGAATAACTCTTCAAGTGTTACACGCCGGGCCCTCGACGCAATACCATGGCCAAATCAGGCCTTAGAAGCCACTTTTTGGTGAATTATGCTGCGAGGTAGCGAGAGGCCCATCATAAAGATTCCGTTCAAATTGCATGATGTAACTGAATTGCAAAAGCAACATCGCTGCGTTAATGGATCGCGCTATGCCCCAACGGAATGAGCTTCTTGCCCCAGCGGTCGCTCGAGCTGCCAGCAGCCATCGTGGTCTGACGAGTGATTCAAACGACTCGATGCAGGCGGTAGCCCTTGGCCAAAAGGAGACCAGCGAATGACCGAGAGTAGCGGCGCTGAGCACTATGATGCTCTTGTTATTGGTGCTGGCGCGGCCGGAGTAGGAGTAGCCGTCGCGTTGAAAGACGCCGGAGTAAAAAAATTCGCTGTTCTCGAGCGTCATTTTATTGGCTCATCTTTTGCTGTTTGGCCGATTGAGACGCGCTTTATTACTCCCTCTTTTCCGACCAACTCCATTGGAATGCTCGATCTCAACGCCGTGGCGTTGGGAACCTCCCCTGCTCATATTTTGGGTGTTGAGCATCCTACGGGCCAAGAGTACGCAGCGCACTTGAATGCTGTGGCACGGCATCATGAGCTGCCTATTCAAGAGGACGTTTCTGTTCAGTCTGTCAGTCGCCAGGGCGGTCTTTATCATCTTGAAACGAGTCAAGGCCGAAAAACGGCTCAACACTTGGTTTGGGCAGCCGGTGAATTTCAATTTCCGGCCACCGACATTTTTCCTGGTAGTCGCCTCTGTACCCATACCTCTGATGTAGCCAGCTTTCGAGAGCTACGCGGTGAGGATTTTGTGGTGATTGGCGGTTACGAGAGTGGTATTGATGCTGCGTTTCATCTTGCTCAGCGAGGGGCGCGGGTGCGAGTTCTCGACCGGGGCTGTCCTTGGGCGAATGTTAGTTCCGATCCGAGCATTGCTTTATCGACGTACTCATTGGAGCGCATGGCAGACCCTCTTTTTGAGAAAAATGTGCAGCTTCATCCTGAAGTGACAGTCAGTGAAGTGCAGCAAACGAAGGAAGGTTTTCTTCTCAAGTCGTCCAATGGAAAGCTTTGGGAGACTCCCCAGCCACCGCTCCTAGCAGCTGGTTACTTGGGCGGATTGAAATTGGTGTCGAAGCTTTTTGAGCACCGAGAGGATGGCTTTCCTCTATTGAGTGAAGAGGACGAATCGACGACAAGCCCGGGGCTTTTTCTTTGTGGCCCTGCCGTGCGCCACGATAAGCATGTATTCTGCTTTATTTATAAGTACCGGCAACGTTTTGCAGTTGTTGCGAAAGCCATCGCTACAGCGTTAGAATTACCCGCAGAAGCTCTCGAGACTTATCGCCAGTGGGGCATGTATCTCGACGATCTCTCTTGCTGCGGTGAGGAGTGTGTGTGCTAGTGGAAAATGAAAAAAAATTGACGTCAGCAAGAGATGAAAGTCTGCTCACCAGAGCTTTGCGCTGGGAATGGCTGGGCCAGATGGCTGCCAGTATTTTCTGGATAGTGAGCGTATTCACCTATGGGATTGAATCATTGGGTGATTGGTTGCAGCTCTGCGCGGCGAGCGCATGGTTCATCGCCAACCTGGCTGCTCTCGTGAGCGTTGAATCTCATTCCGGCGATTAAGAGAGCGCCATGCACACGTCCTGTGACTGGTTAATCATTGGTGGAGGCATTCACGGTGTGCACCTTGCTGCCCGCCTGGTCGGGGAGGCGGGCATTCCAGTTCAGAAGATCCAGATTGTCGACCCCCGTCCGACCCTGATGAGCCGCTGGCGGGAGATGACCTCGACCACCGGGATGACTCATTTGCGATCACCTTCCGCTCATCATCTCGACCCGCAGCGGAGTTCGCTTTATCAGTTTGGAACAGGGCGTGGAGAGCAAGATGTAGATAATTTTGCTGCGCCCTGTAACCGACCTTTGCTCGGTCTATTTAATCAGCATTGCGATCATGTGGTGGCCCAATTTGGTCTGCGCGAGATTCATGTTCAAGACCGGGCGCTGAGTTGTTCTCTTCATTGTGACGGAGCGAAGGTCCAGCTGGCGGAGAGAGGCTTGGTAAGCGCACAGAATGTGATTCTCGCGATTGGTGCTAGCGAACAGCCTCACTGGCCGGGTTGGGCCCCGAAGAACCACGAAAGAGTGCAGCATATCTTTTCATTAGGTGAATCGCTGCGGCCTCAGATGCGTGAGACGGTGGCGGTGATTGGTGGGGGAATATCTGCGGTACAGTTGGCCCTAAGATTAATGAAGGAAGGCAACGATGTGCATCTCCTTGCGCGACATGCTCTCCGCTGCCATCAATTCGATAGTGATCTGACCCTACTTCGACGACGTTTCAAAAAAGACTTTCAGGCGCAAACGAGTTACAAAAAACGACGGGAGTTCATCAATCATGCTCGCAATCAAGGCTCTGTGCCTCCTGAAACGCAGAATCAATTAGAGCAGGCGTTAGAGAGTGGACTTTTGCAATTTTCCCAGAGTGAGGTTGAATCGGCGCGACCAAATGAGGAGGGCATTGTACTGCAGCTCGCCCAGGGAAAATCATTGGAGGTGCAGCGCGTAATTCTCGCAACAGGGTTTTGCTCCAAGCGCCCAGGCGGAGACCTGGTTCAGTCTTTGATTGATTCGGCAAAGCTGCCCTGTGCTAGTTGTGGCTACCCTGTGGTCGATTCGATGTTGCGATGGCACCCCCGCATTCGAGTCGCAGGGCCCTTGGCAGAGTTAGAGCTAGGGCCGACCGCACGCAATATCGTCGGCGCCCGACGAGCAGGCGATCGCTTGCTCTTTGCTGGAGTCGCGTTGTCGTGACTTCTTTGCGGTCAGTCGTGTACTGAGCGGGCTCGCTCGGATATTTGTCGGAGACAACCATCTTCAGTCGCGGCCCTCAGAGCCTTCATGAATACATGGTCGTGCTCGACGTGGTTTAGCTCTCTCCACTGCTGAGCAGAAAAGAAGCCCCAGCCCTGTCCTTCTCGTTGCTCATTGTCGAGGTGCTCGGCCGAAATCAGCAGGGGCGCAATGAAAAATGAGAAGGTGATCGTCTCAGCGTTTTCGTGAATAGGGAAGCGGCCGAGTAAATGGAGCTCCGTGAGCTGGTGCTTTGGAAGGTTGAGTTCTTCGATAGCTTCTCGCCAGACGGCCTTTTCGGGGCTCTCGTTGTCTTCGACGCGGCCGCCAAAGAATCCCCATTGATTGGGATATTGCGGAGCGTCTGCGGTTCGATGTTGAAAAAGGTAGGCACCTTTGCCATCGATCAGAGTAAATATTGCCCCTTGTTTACCTTTCAAGCTCTTCTCCTCATGGGATAGACACCAGGGAGATAGCCTGGCCTCTCTGGCGGTTCCAGTTGTGTCTTATGGCGTGCAATCTTGAGCCGCATCTTTTTCAATCCACTCTTTGATCAAGGCGCTGCCCTTTTCATCGGGCCCACGGGCATAAGGATGCATTCGATAGGGAAGTTCGCTTTCCGTGATGCGCCGATAGATGATGGAGTCCTCGGGCGAACCAGGTGTTACCAAAAGAGAGTTTTCGGCGTCATAGACTGCCGTCATCGAAATGCGATCACAAATTTCCAAGAATGACTCCGACCTCAAGTCAATATCTCCTCTGCCGCCGCCTGCTGGGCGGTGGCAATGGGAGCAATTGGACTCAAGGTAGGCGCCGACTCTTTCTTTTAGTGGAGCTTCTACGTCATCCATCTCTGGGAACTTTGCGTGAAGATCGCTGCCGGGACTTTCGACAATTACAGCATTACCCGGTGCTCCCAGAGGTTGGTCTCGGTCAATTGGTTCAACTCGATCGAGGCGTCCTAAAGACCGGAGAGTATCAATTTGATTCGCCCAGACATCGAGTTCGGGAAAGTAGCGGATGCGGTTGAGCTGTTTTAGTTGAAAGCCCAAAGTACGTCCCGCAGGAATAGTATGGCAATGCATGCACTCGCCACGATCGGGGTAGCGCCAAAGTAGCTCATCTATTTGCACATCCTTGCCTGAATCGAGCAGAATGGCGTCGCTCTCGTCCTCGAGCCATTCGTAGCTAAACCCAACCCATTGACTATCGTCAAATAGATAGAAGATGCGGGTTTCAATACGTCGGCCTTGATAATCAAAGTGCTTCATCAAGACGGAGCCGGGTTGTAAGATCAGGTTCCCAGAATCATCGTATTCAGTAACGACACTCGAGGGAGCGAGGTAGGCCCAGCGCTCTTTTTTGATCTCTGGCTCGGAGAAGAAGGGCACATTCACGTCATAGCGAAAGGCACCTGGCGCCGGTTCAAGAGGCGCTTCAGGGTTCACGCAGCCGGTTTCCGAAAGGCGAGTTGCGGGCCGAGCAGGAGCACTTTCCGAGGGAACGATCTTATGAATATCGCCCGACCACCAATCAAAGACGTAAACCTCGTCGTCCAAATCGGTGGAGAATGAAGGAATCAATAAAGAGGCATCGTAGAGCCATGTCTTGCGGAGATCGGGGCGCGTGCGGTCGAGTGCGTAGATCATACCAACAGAGAAATCTGCGTAGAGGTACTGCCCGACCAAAAACGGGATGGCGTCTCCTTGGTAAACCACCCCACCGGTCACGCTGACGCCAGAACTTTGTCTGTAGGCATGCACGGGAGGGGTCAGAGAGCTGTCCTCGTTACAACTACTGTCGTTGGTGACGGTGACTTCATAACTTAAACCACCTTCGCCGGGCCGACAGGCGGGACCCTCCATGATGGGCCAGCCATAATTTTTTCCGGCTTCGACCCAGTTGACCTCCTCGTAGGTAACGAGACCAACATCACCTAACCAAATAGTTGGCAAGCCTCGATGGGTTCTCTCTGGATCGAAAGAAAAGCGCCAAGGGTTACGGAAGCCGAGAGCAAAGACTTCATCGCGCATTGAATCATCACCCACGAAAGGATTATCGGAAGGGATGCGATAAGCCGTATCGCCTTCGAGGGGCTCACCCACTTCGTCGTGTACATCCAAACGTAATATCTTCCCGAGTAAGCTATTCGGGTCTTGGGGATAGAGCGCTGGAAATTCGCCACCATCTCCTTGGGCTATATAGAGCATACCGTCTGGGCCGAAGTGAGCTCCGGCGCCATTATGCTCGGTTTTAGCGTGCTCAATCTCAAGTATGACTCTCTCGCTATCAGCAAGTAGCTCGCCATCCCCATCAAGTGTAAAGCGAGACACGACGCCGAAGACATTTTCTGCGGTACCAAAAGTACAGCCATCGACTGGTGGGGGAACACCTAAGGCTTGAGAGACGCAACTCATATAGTAGAGATAAGCGTGCTCGGGATGTGCAGGGTCGAAGGTGATATTCAGTAGGCCCGGTTCGTAGAAGAAAGCCACTTTCGAGCGAATATCAAGCTGCACAGTCGCGGTGGTGGTTTCGAGAGTTGGATCGAAGGAGAGGATTCGACCATTCTGCTCCACGAGATAGAGTAAGCCGGATTCGTGGTGCGGCGAAAAGCCCATTGGCCGAAAAGCATTTGAGCAATCGGCATCGTTCATACCTTCCAGACAGGCTGGGTTGGGTGGAAAGCTCACTCCTTCGAACGCTAACTTGAGGTCGACTCCTTGTACTTGGGATGAGCCTCGGGGTGGTCGACAGGTATTGTTCTCAGGCAGGAGTGTGAGGCCTGTCGTCGCCATTTTTTCGTCGGGCGGGGCGAGGCGACACACCATTCTTGTCTCTTCGACCTCTCCTTCGCCGAGAACACCATCTCCCGCGCTTTCCTCACCGGCTCCTGAATCGTGACCAGCGTATTCGTAATCTGCACCCAGAGGACAGTCCTCATGATACCCGCCGAATTCGGTGCGGACGAGCCAGGCATACTCCGGCGTCACCGCGGTTGTTTCTGAGGTGTCAGAGTGTTCTGTATCGTCTGCTTGAGGTGGCGTATCGGAGCGGTCGATTTGGTTGGAATGAGGCTCAGTCGAATCAGAATTATCGATAGGTAATACCCTGACGGTCTCTGTCTCTGGTTCTGAAGGAGCGCTGTCCGTGACTTCCGAGTGTGCTGCTTCGGTGGGGAGAGCTTCCGAACTCGCGTCTTTGTCGTCTTTTTCCTCCGGCGCTGAGCAGGCGCTGAGCATGTAAATAACGGCGATGAATAGAGGTAAACAAAACCAGCAGTACTGTGCTGTCGTTATTCGCCCCGCACCTTGCTGAAAAGCTGAGCGCTCAACCGTAAGCGGGTGGCAATCCGTCTCCATTTTCCCTCCTCAGAGAAGAGGTACGGTTCAAACCCGTGATTCTGAAGTCTGCATAGAGTTGATCCGCCATTGCCTAGCCCAGGAGGGCCATCTTGACGGACAGCTCAATGCTTCAGAGGAGCGCCTGATTCATCCAATCTTGCCGATTTGCTCGACCAGATAGTTCTCTTCGCCGACTTTTTCGATCATGCCCAGCTGCTGTTCCAGCCAAAGAATGTGATCCATCTCGGTGTCGTAGAGTAATTTATCCCCGAGAGTACGAGTGCCAGCGTCGTTGGCTTTGGTGCAAAGAGCGATCAACTGGTTCAGCTTCTTAGAAACGAGAGTTTCCATTTCGAGACCAACCTTCAGACACTCCACAGGACTAGAGCCGACTTGGGCTGCGGGTC
>JAKVCH010000101.1 GCA_022447485.1 Polyangiaceae bacterium
TTGGGGCCATTAACCAAAGAAAAAACGTCGGCGGACTCATGGATGCCCTGGCCAAGGCCAATGAATTAAGAGGACGAAAAGACCTCAAGGTCGCGTGGGCAGGGGCCTTGAATCGGGCCGAAATTAGCTCCCTGCGAACGGAAGCGCGAAGAGCACGAGTCGAGGACCAAATCCACTTGATGGGATTTGTCGAAGACCAGCAACTCGCAGCTTGCTACCGTGGAGCCCGCGCCCTGGCCTTTGTCTCCCATCGTGAAGGTTTTGGCTATCCGGTCGTCGAGGCCATGGCCACCGGTTGTCCAGTGATTACATCGAACCGCTCCGCCATGCTCGAAGTCGCTGGCAACGCAGCGTGGATGGTTGATCCAGATGATCGCGATCAAATTGCCGATGCTTTAGTGCTCGCTAGCGACGATCCAAAAGAACGAAACCGGCTGAAGCAGGCCGGTCTCGAGCGTGTTCCAGAGTTCTCCGTCGACAAGATGGTGGAAAATACCCTCCTCAGTTACGAACGCTCTTGGACTGAATCACTTTAACCAAACCCCGCCTCTGCCGACCTGCGACCATGATCTCCCCTGAAGAAATTGCCTCAAATCTTCAACAACAGCGACAGCGCATTAAAGATGCTGCCACAAGAGCCGGGCGTGATCCGACTGACATACGCTTGATCGCAGTATCGAAATATCAGCCGGCTGACGCGATTGAAGCAGCCTACCAGGCTGGTCACCGGGACTTTGGAGAGAATTATGCCCAAGAAATTGTGCAGAAATCTCTCGAACTCAGTCACCTGAAAGATCTTCGCTTCCATATGATCGGTCACCTGCAGACAAATAAAGTCAAAAAAATCATCTCAAAATTCAATGCGATACATACCGTGTCGAGCCTCAAACTCGTCGAAGAACTCAATCGACGCTCAGCAATCAGCCAAAGCGATAAGGCGCAAGCACCCCTCGCTGTGATGATTGAAGTCAACCTGAGTGGAGAACCTCAAAAAAAGGGCTGCCAGGCCAAAGACGCAGCGACCCTGGTCGCGGCGATTCAAGCCAGCCCAGCTCTGCAGCTCAGCGGCTTAATGACCATGCCAGCAGCCCATCCAGACCCAGAAGCATCGCGACCTATCTTCGAGGAATTGACAAGGTTACGAGATCAGCTCGGCGGCAGACAATCCCTACCTCGACTCTCCATGGGCATGAGCCGCGATGCGGAAGTCGCCATTGCCTGCGGCTCCACCGACTTGCGAATTGGCACGGCTATTTTCGGAAGTCGACCACCAAGAGAAAAATCATGAGTCGCCAAAAGTCTCTTCTGGAACATGCAGCTGCACAAGGACTGTTCGATGGGGGGCAACCATCTCCTCTGGCCGACCGAATGCGCCCCCACAAGATCGACGAAATTGCCGGGCAGCAAAAGCACCTCGCGCCAGGTAAATGGCTACGCCAGGCAATCGAGAGAGATCGCCTCGTCAGCCTGATATTTTGGGGGCCTCCCGGCGTCGGTAAAACGACTCTTGCTGAGGTCATTGCTCATGCGACCCAACAACGCTTCATCCCATTTAGTGCGGTCTTAGGTGGCGTCAGTGAATTGCGAAAAATACTCAAAGAAGCAGAGGAAGCTCGCCGTTACCAAGGACAATCAACCATCCTTTTCGTGGACGAGATTCATCGCTTCAATAAAGCCCAACAAGATGCCTTTCTACCTCACGTCGAGAAAGGCACCGTCACTCTGATCGGAGCAACCACCGAAAACCCTTCATTTGCCGTGAATGCAGCAGTGCTTTCCCGAGCGAAGGTATTCCAACTTGAAGCCCTTCAACCCCAGGACCTGCTACCCATCCTCCATCGCGCCCTGACCGACCCGTCTCGAGGTCTCGGTCACCTAGGAATCAGCGTCACAGACGATGCTCTCCAGGCAATCGCTGAAGCGGCTCAAGGCGATGCTCGACGCGCCCTCAGCCTTTTAGAAGCCGCCGTTGAGGTGCACGATGCAACCGAGAGGAAAGAAACTCCTTTAAAAAAAGGCGATCTCAAGGAGCTCCTGGCCGATCGCCCCCTACTTTTTGATAAGTCTGGCGATCAACATTACCAAGTCATTAGTGCCTTCATCAAAAGCATGCGCGGTAGCGATCCTGACGCGGCCATCTATTGGTTAATGCGAATGCTCGAAGCGGGTGAAGACCCTCTCTTCATCCTGCGACGCATGATGATCTTTGCCAGCGAAGACGTTGGCAACGCCGACCCCCGTGCCCTCCAGGTTGCTGTCGCCGCCGACCAATCTTTTCAGCGAATGGGCATGCCAGAGGGCATTTATCCCATCGCCCATGCCTGCATCTACTTGGCAAGTTGTCCCAAATCTGCAGCGGTGAATCGCGCCTGGCATCGAGCCCAAGCTGCGGTGAAAAAATACGGAAATCTCTCGGTACCTCTGAAATTGAGAAACGCCCCGACTTCTCTGATGAAAGCAGACGGCTACGGCAAGGACTATCAATACCCTCACGATCACGCTCTGGGATATATTCCTGAGGAAAGCTACCTGCCGGAGGAGGTCGAATCCCAGCTCCAAGAGGAGCGTTTCTACGAACCTAGCGAATTTGGGCTGGAAAAGGCTATTGGTGAACGCCTCCAACGCCTTCGGAATACGAAAAAGTGAAGCTGCGGGCGCTCTTCAGCTGACGAGCAACCTTTCTGATTAGGACGAGCCTTCCACTACTCCGATATAAGGTAGATTTCTCAGGCGTTCCGCCCAATCGAGCCCATAACCCACCACAAACTCCGAACCGATTCGAAAACCAAAGTAATCAACTTCCACCTGATGGTCTTGTTGCGGCTTGAGAAGTAAGGCCACCGTCTTCAATGTTTCTACTTTTCTCGCCCGGAAGAGCTTTTGTAGCCCGTGAAGCGTCAAACCAGTGTCAATAATATCCTCGACAATCACCACATACGATCCAGCTAAATCACGATCGACGTCTTGAAGAATCTCTAACTTACCACTGGAAACTTGAGACTGGCCGTAGCTCTTTGCTCGCAAAAACTCTAAAGCAACGTCCCCTGGGATCGCCCGTAGTAAGTCTGCCGCAAAGACTACGCTGCCCTTCAAAATGCAAATCAAGACAATCTCTCGCTGCCCAGCATCTTCGCGGATCTGCCGACCCAATTCTTCTACGCGTTGACGAATCTCTAGTTCAGCAATCAGAGGTCTGACTTGCGCCCCCGCCGCTGGATGCTCAGCACGAACAGAATTCATAACCTCATCGTGCCCGACACAGACAACAAGCGCAAAGCCTTTTCTGCTCGCTGTTGAGGCGTCTCTCAACAGGGTTCAGCCGTCGACCACAATTGTAAGCGGCCATTCGTTTGCCAGGCAATCGAGCCGCAGCGGCGAGTGCTCAAAACTTTGATCCCGCGAGCTTCGAGGCGGGCGATGGTCTCTCCATTCGGATGACGAAATCGGTTGCGCGGACCCGCTGAAATCAAAGCGAAGTCAGGTCCAACTGCATCTAAAAAGCGTTCACTCGTTGAAGTGTCAGAACCATGATGACCGACTTTCAAAACATTCGCCCGCAACTCGTCCAGGCGTCCTTGGCCCTCCAATTGATTCAAAAGTCGCTCTTCACCAGCTCTCTCTAAGTCTCCAACAAAGAGCATCCGATGATCCCCCCAGGCTAAACGAAAGACCAACGACTCGTCATTTTCACTGAGACTCCCTCGCTCGCCACAGGGAGCAAATACCCGCAGACTTAGCTGCCCCCAAACACGATCCTCCTCGCAGAGCCCCTCGGGCTTCAACCACAAGCCTCCTTGAGCAAGCGCCTGCTTTCCCAGGGAGAGAAGTAAGGAACTCTGCTGATTTGACGACCAAAATTCCTTGGTCTTCACGCTCTCGACAACAGAAAATAGACCCAAGGCATGATCTTGATGGCCATGACTCAAAATCATGGCATCCAGCTCAGTAATACCGGCCTGTCTGAGTTGGGGCAGAATGACCCGAGCACCGGTGTCTGGTCGCCCGCCGAATAGACCTCCGCCATCATTCAGGATCGCGACGCCCTCCGAACTCTGAATCAATAAGGCATCACCTTGTCCAACATCGAGCATTTCAACCGACAAGGTCGGCTCGATTGGAAAGCCGACAGCTTTCGAGCAAAAAATAGGCACGAATAAAAGATAAAGAAAAAACCTTCGTAAGGAGCCAACCCTCCAGCCCAGAGGACAAAGCATCATTTGCTTCATTCGAGCCAAATAGACGCTAAATAATTTTCCAAGAACGAGCCATCTCAATGATGCGATCACAACAATCGCGGAATAGACACTGCTAACGCCTCCAGCCGACGGCCAGGGTACAGAAAACTGCAAAGCCTCCTGAGCAGCGGACCAGAGCGCCACGGAGCGCACTGCCAATAACGCACCGGAACCCAATGCAGCCAACCCCGCTTCTAAGCTGGGAATCGGCGCAGAAATCGCGTGCAAAAGGCAAGCGGGTAAAGCCGCTAGTTCCCCGAAGGGCCCAGCGACTACATTGCCTAAAATAGCAGCAACCGTAAGGTGGTCACTCATTACGCACAGCAAAGGCAAGCAAGGCATAAGCGAAACTAACGTAGCAACGCTGCTATTGATCAACCAACGACTCGCCATCGAGATCTGCTCAGCACGTTGTACCCACCGGACGATCGGTTGACCAAGAAAGATCAAACCCCAAGTCGCCAGGGCGGAGAGTAAAAATGAGAAATCAAGAAGCATCGGCGGCTCGATCAACCCAGCAAAAATTACGGAACCAGCAAGTGCATGACGCGCATTTATCTTCCGCCCAAAAGCACGCATACCTAAGAGCAAACAAAGCATCCAGGCAGCTCGCCAAGCTGAACCACTGCCCCCTGAGAAATCTGCATAGAGCAGACTCAAGAAGGCGCCAAAAAAGCAGCACCAGCGACTCACATCATAACGGCGAACAAGAAAGGGAATTCTGACCAAAAAATGGCGCATCAATTGGGTTGTGCTTAAGATAGCAATCACCAGATGGGTGCCGCTTACTGCCAATAGATGCATCAACCCACTCTGCTGGAAGGCCGCATAATCCTCTTCACCAAGATCATTTTCTCCTAAGACCAACGCCCGGCCCAGACCCACAACCAAAGGCGAATAGGTCTTCCTAATGCGATCTCTTACCCAGCCTCGTGCCTGGTCAATTCGAGCAAAAAGTCCCTCACCATGCGCCCGCCGCTCCAAGGCCAACGCACTCCCAGATAAAAGAACACCTCGAACCAAAGCTCGAGGCCAAGGAGACATCAACTCTTTATTTCGAAAGAGTCGCAGCGGCGCCAACTGCGCAACGAAAAAGTACTGGTCCCCTCGAACAAAGGGAGAGGCACGTGGCGGAACGTCTGTGTCTCGGAAAGCCAGATGTCTCCCAGAGCCACTCGCCGCATCAAAACGTTCATGATTGACCATCAGCTGAATCCGCAGCTCAGAACTCAACCAACTGGACGAATCTTGCAGGGAGCCTTCACAGTCGAGCTTCTCAACCCTTAGGATCAAACGAGAACTACGCTCTCCAGCTTCGCCATATTCTTGGGGGCTCACCACCAATTGGCCCTCACCAGCGCAACGCAGCGGCTGAGGAAACCGCTCCACCATTTGATACCAGCCCTTTCGGTACTCGTTGATACTCCGATGGAGAGCAAGAAAGGAGACGAGAAACAAAATGAGCCCACAGAATGCTACTGACGAGCGTCGAGTTGCGACAAAGCCATGAATAAAAACGACAGCCAGTATGGTCCAAAAGCTACTCTGCGGGACAGCCGCCACAGCACCAGCAACTGTCGTGAGCGCAAGGAACGTACTCAAATCTGAAAATAGCCCGTCTTTACGCCACACGATGAAAGTTAAATTGGCAAGATCAATGCCAACCAATCATGGCCATTTCCGCTGACTTTTTTGAAATGTACCAACCATCGCCTGACGAAAACTGGTTTTTGCCAGGTCCAAAAGAAACCAGAGCCAATTCTTTCAGCGGATCATTTCTAGAATTTGACCATCAACAAGGAGCAAAAACGAAATGTTTCAACAAAGGAAACTGGCACCCTGATTTCATGATTCGCTCTACACTCTCGACTCCAAGAACAACCTTCAGGGGTCAACGACCCTTTCTCACAACGATCCTTCTTCCCTCCGCGATCGCACTCTCAGGCTGCGCAACACCAGCGACAACGCCAAAACCAAAAACAGCCGCTCAGGCAGATAGCCAAAGCCCCTCGGCACCGGATCAGGTAAACGGCTGGCAAAGCTCTCATGGCCGCCCCGAATCTGAGGCGATTACGGCTGAATTTGTTGCCGCCCCGGCGAGTTCCACTCCGATCGTTTTAGGCTACTTCACCAATTGGGCACACTATCGTCCCGCTCCCTGCGATTTTCAGACGAGCGATGTACCAGTCAATCTCCTCACCCATATCAATTATTCCTTTGCTCTCGTCGGAGTCCGCGACTCCTCAGGCAAGGCAATTCAATCAAAAGAAGAGCTGGCAAAATCACCCGATGCGGCATTTGAATTAATTCCTTCCGATCCGAACGACGAAGATCGCCTCTACAGCGAAGTGATTGGACTGAAAAAGACGAAGCCAAACCTCGACGTCATGCTCTCGGTCGGAGGCTGGGCCTTTAACGATGAACCCACAGCATGGGTGTTTTCTGCACTCGCGGAGAGCCCTGAACGCCGGGGGCACTTTATTCGACAAAGTATCAAATATCTGCGGAAATATGGATTTGATGGCCTCGACCTGGACTGGGAATTCCCGGGCGTCAGCGAGCGAGGTGGTCGTGAAGTCGACAGCGAAAACTTCACCGCTCTTTTGAGAGAGTTACGCGCTGCCTTTGCTCAAGAAGCAAAGGACTCAGGTCAAACTGAATTACTTCTCACAATCGCTGCACCGGCCGGCCACTACTACGCCCAACATCAGCAACTGGGAAAAATTCACGAGGCGCTGAATTGGATCAATGTCATGACCTACGACTATCACGGCAATTGGGATAAAAAGACCGGCGCAAACGCTCCTCTTGGGGGAGGTGAACCCGATATTCCCTCCACAATTGCCATGTACAAGGCAGCGGGTGTTCCAGCCGATAAAATAGTTCTTGGTTTTGCCACCTATGCCCGAGGTTGGGGTGGTGTCGAGGAAGCGAAGCCCGGCGCTGATGGCCCAGAGCCAGGACCCTCTGGAGCTTGTGGAAAAGACTCCTTGAAGGCGTCAGAAGTCGAGGACTGGGTAAATAAAGGTGTGTATACCTCTAGCTGGGATGAAGGTTCTCAAACGCCTTTCGCTTATGATGCTGAGAAGAAATTCTACGTTTCCTACGAGAATCAGCGCTCAGTGGACGCAAAGCTCGACTACCTAGAAGCTGAGGGCCTGCGCGGGGGAATGTTCTGGGCCATCGACCTCGACGATACCAAAAAAGGCTACCCTTTGATTCGTCAGGTATCTGAGCGCGTACTCGCCAAAGAGGATCTCTCGAAGTAAAACCTGCGAGTGACGGATCACAACCCTCCTCCTAGAAAACCAAAAAAAGAGCGTGCCGATCAACTACTCGTCGAGCGCGGCTTAGTCCCTACACGCAGCCGCGCTCAAGCTCTTATTCTAGCGGGAGAGGTCTTTCTCGCCGACCGTCGCGTCGAGAAGGCAGGGCAGAAAATACCGGTCGATGCAGAGCTAAGGGTCAGAGAACAACAGAAATACGTTTCCCGTGGCGGCCAAAAGCTCGAGGGAGCGCTGAAGGACCTAGAATTTTCGCCGAGTAGTCTCGTCGTAGCTGATATTGGCGCCTCAACCGGTGGCTTCACAGATTGTGTCCTCCAGCACGGCGCCCGCAAAGTCTTCGCGATTGACGTTGGGCACGGTCAACTCGCAGAAAAGTTACGCCAAGATCCACGGGTCATTGTGCGGGAAAAGACTAACGCTCGACATTTGGAGGCCGCTCAGCTTGAAAGCGGCGTTGAGCTGGTTGTCGTCGATGCCTCTTTTATTAGCCTGGAAAAACTCCTGCCAGCAATTCAAAGAATTACTCAGGAAGATGGCTATCTGCTAGCGTTGATCAAGCCCCAATTCGAAGTAGGGCGCGATGAGGCGACTCGCCATGGCGGCGTCATTCGTGACCAAAAGGTCCGCTCAACGGCAATCCAAAAGATTCTGCTTTCGATAGGTGAGCACGGTTTTGACGTCATCGCAGACACGCCCTGTCGGGTACCTGGGCCAAAAGGGAATGTAGAGCATTTTTGCCTGGCGAAACGCAAAAAGAAGGAAACGCCTTAAAAAGCTAGTACCCAGAGGTCATAGAGTGCATGAGTCCAAACGGCCGGGGCAAAACCCCGCAGATGATAGATCGCCGTGAAGACGAGGCCGCAAACAGTACGAAAGGCGAAAGTCGATAATTCGAAGACCTCGCCCATATCTCCAACGTAGTGCCAGCCGCTAAAAACACAGGCAGCGGCAACTGCCCACCCTATCTTGAACCAGAAGCGAAAGAACTTCGTCGTGATATTGAAAAGGAAGAGGATCAAAGCACCTCCGGCTCCGAAAATGAGCACGCGAAACACCATCTCCTCATAAAAACCGGCGCCTAAAGACATGATCGCACCCGAAACCCGGGCTCCTAATTGGGCCGAGTCGCCCACTGCTGCGACCGAGGAGGAAAGCGCGGGTGCAGCCTTCATAAGCGCGAACATGCCATGTCCTTGAAGAGAGACCCAAGCCAATAAGTACGCCACGGCATAACCAGCCAAGAGTCTCATAATAATGGCATAAAAAACCCCCTCGCCACTCATCCAAGCAAATCGACCCAGTGAAAGATGCTT
>JAKVCH010000102.1 GCA_022447485.1 Polyangiaceae bacterium
TCGAGGTCCCCACGTGGACAAGAAGGCCCGTGAGCAGTTTGAGGCTCGCACCCACAAGCGCTTGATCGACATTCTTGAGCCCAATCCTCAGACGCTAGAAGCGCTGATGAAGCTCGATTTGTCTGCAGGCGTTGACGTAGAGATCAAGAGCTAAGGAGGAATCTATGGCAAAGGTCGACGTATATAATCTAAAGCGTGAAAAAGTTGGTGAGGTGGACCTCGCTGATGAAGTTTTCGCTGCAGAAGTTAAAGAGCAGCTCTTTCATGAAGTTGTCGTTTCTCAGCTCGCATCTCGTCGAGCTGGTACACGAGCAGCTAAGGAGCGAGCGGCTGTTTCTGGATCGAGTAAAAAGATCTACAAGCAAAAGGGCACAGGTCGTGCTCGTCATGGTTCGATCCGTGCGCCAATCTTTGTTGGCGGTGGTCGAGCTCACCCTGCGAAGCCTCAAGACTGGAGTTATCGCCCTCCGCGTCGTGTTCGTGTGAGCGCATTGCGCGGTGCCTTGAGCATGCTCATTAAAGAAGGCCGCTGCACCGTGGTTGACAAGATTGAGCTAGGAGAGATCAAGACCAAGAAGTTGGTTGGCGTTCTTTCAGATCTTCAAGCAGGAAGTAAGAGCCTTGTTGTTGACGCTGCTGAAAATCAGGAGCTTCGATTGTCGGTTCGAAATATCAAGGACAGTAACTTTCTCCCTCCTGAGGGTGTGAATGTTTACGACCTTCTTCGTCACGAGCACCTTGTTGTGTCTCAGGACGCCATCAAGGCCCTGGAAACCCGCTTATTGGGAGCCAAGGCCAAGGAGAATAAGGCATGACACCAGAGCAGGTCATCAAGCGCCCTATCGTTCTCAGCGAAAAAGCCCAAATTCTCAAGAATGATGAGAATCAGGTCATCTTCGAAGTCGACGTGAAGGCGAATAAAGTTCAGATTCGCGACGCTGTTGAATCACTCTTTGACGTGAAAGTTGCCAGTGTGAATACGCTGATTCAGCGTGGCAAGATTAAGCGCATTGGTCGTAAGCACTTTAAGCGCCCTAACTGGAAGAAGGCAGTGGTCACTCTTTCAGAGGGAAGCGATATTGAGTTCTACGACGAAGTCGCAGAGGACGAGGAATAAGTCATGGGAATTCGTTCGTACAAACCTACTTCGGCCGGTCGTCGCGCTGCCTCTTGCTCAGACTTTTCTGAGTTGACGACGCGTACTCCGGAGAAGAAATTACTTCAGGCCAACCACAAGAGTGGTGGCCGTAATAATCACGGTCGCATTACCAGTCGCTTTCGTGGCGGTGGTCATAAGCGTCGTTACCGTGTGATTGACTTCAAGCGTAATAAGATTGGCGTTCCGGCTGTCGTAGCGGAGATCGAATACGATCCAAATCGCACGGCCCGTATCGCTCTTTTGAATTATGCGGATGGTGAGAAGGCATATATTCTTGCTCCCGATGGGCTTGCCCAAGGGGATCAGGTCGTTTCCAGTAAGAATGCTGATATTCGACCTGGAAATAACTTGCCGCTTTCAGCTATCCCTAACGGAACGGCGATTCATAACATCGAGTTGCGCGTCGGTAAGGGCGGTCAGTTATGTCGCTCAGCTGGCGTTTCAGCAACCTTGATGGCCAAAGATGGTGCTTATGCGCAGGTGAAGTTGCCCTCTGGCGAGGTTCGCAAGGTTCTCCTTCGCTGTCGGGCCACGATTGGTCAGGTATCGAATGCCGAGCATAAGAATATCAAGCTCGGAAAAGCAGGTCGTGCCCGCTGGCTCGGACGTCGTCCGCATCAGCGTGGTGTAACCATGAACCCGGTTGACCATCCAATGGGTGGTGGTGAAGGCCGTACCTCTGGTGGTCGTCATCCTTGTTCTCCTTGGGGTCAGTTGGCCAAGGGTCTCAAGACCCGTAAGAACAAGCGCACTGATTCAATGATCGTTAAGAATAGGAAGACGAAGTAATGGCTCGTAGTATTTCAAAGGGTCCGTTTATCGACGGTCACCTATTCAGTAAGATTGAAAAGGCAGTAGAAGAGAATTCGAAGAAGGTGATCAAGACATGGTCCCGTCGTTCGACGATCTTTCCCGAGGCAATTGGTCTCACCTTTGCCGTTCATAATGGTCGCAAATTTGTTCCTGTCTTTGTGACTGAGAACATGGTGGGCCATAAGTTCGGTGAGTTCGCGCCAACTCGTACCTACAATGGTCACGCCGGCGACAAGAAAAAGAAGCGCTAAAGCGTAATCGCTCGCGAGGGCTTTTGAGCATCTAACTCCCTTCTAGAAGAGGGGAGTTAGATGCTTTTCTGATTTGAGGGCACGAGTACGTCTGTCAAAACAGTTCGCGCGGTCGCGTTGTTGGGGCAAATCCCAAGACCGAAACCCCTTGCCGACCTTGTCTTTGATGTAGTCGATGCCTCGACCCTGAAAGCGGTTTGGTTTGCAGCGAAATCGAATCAGCGTGCTACGGCGAACCTGGGCATCCGGCAAAAGACAATTGTTCAGTAAAATTCGGCCAAATAATTCAAATTATCAGTGAAAAATGATCGAGAAGAGCTGTTGCTTCCATTCTACCGGCCTGCTAGTAACTCGCTCCCTCCAAACCACGGGTGCGTATTTTATGCCCCCATCGGTTCGGAGTCGATGCCGCTTTAGCGGTATCAACCCTTCCTCAGACTCTTTTTGTGGAAGGTTCTCTGACCGGTTTCAACGGTAACCCGCCAGGCGGTTTTTCAACCAAACCAGTGGTGACCCTTAAGAACCAGAATCTGCTTCTGAATCTCAGAAGCTCCCGACGGAACACACGCCATGATCAGTAGCGCAAAAGCACGATTCCAGCGCATCAGCCCCCGCAAGGCCCGTATGGTGATCAATATGGTCCGCGGCCGAGATGCCAATGAAGCTCTACAGCTTCTCGAGTTCACGCCAAAGGCCGCTGCACCGATCGTTAAGAAGCTCATTGCGAGCGCTCTAGCGAACGCCAAAATTAAGTCAGCCTCTACTGACGCAGGCAGCCTGTACATCAGCAAGGCGACTGTCGATCAGGGACCAAATCAGCATCTCCGACGCTGGCGCCCCCGCGCCATGGGTCGGGCGACACCTATTGTTAAGGGTGTCAGTCACATCACCATCGAGCTAGCCGAAGCGTAAGCGCGACTAGCGAGGGAATAAGGCAAGTAAATGGGTCAAAAAACACATCCGTATGGCTTCAGGCTCGGCGTAATCCGTTCCTGGACCAGCAAGTGGTACGACGATAAAGGCTACACCAAGTGGCTTCACGAGGATATCCGCATTAAACGTGCGGTGAAGAACTACCTCCAAAACGCGAGCGTTGCGAGCGTTGAGGTGGAGCGCGCAGCCTCGAAGGCTAAGGTCATCATTTACACGGCACGTCCGGGAATGGTGATTGGCAAGGGTGGCAAGGGCATCGAAATCCTGAAGAGCGGCAATCTCAAGACTGCTGCCAAGGGTGAGACGAAGTTCCCTGGCGTGCAATCGTTTACCGAAAACGAAGTCTTCATCGATGTTCAAGAAGTACGTAAAGCAGAGACGAACGCACAGCTCGTAGCAGAAAATATTGCTACCCAGCTTGAGCGTCGTATTGCCTTTCGTCGCGCGATGAAGAAGAGCCTCGGAATGGCGATGAAATTTGGAGCTAAGGGCGTGCGCATTCGTTGTGCAGGTCGCTTGGGCGGCGCTGAAATGGGACGTATTGAGAAGTACCGCGACGGTCGCGTACCTCTTCATACCCTTCGCGCTGATGTTGACTACGGTTTCGCTGAGGCTCGTACGACCTACGGCATCATCGGAATCAAGGTCTGGATTTTCAAGGGTGAGGTTCTGCAGCGCAGAGCTCGCCGTCCGCAGGAGGCATAACTTATGTTACAGCCGAAGCGCACCAAATGGCGCAAAGTCCAAACCGGTAAGAACCGTGGTATTGCTCGACGTGGTAGCGATGTCTCCTTCGGAGAGTACGCACTACAGGCGACCGACCGCGTTTTTCTAACCGCCCGACAGATTGAAGCTTGTCGTATGGCCATTCAGCGTCACACCAAGCGTCAGGGTAAACTCTACATTCGCATCTTTCCCGACAAGCCATTAACCAAGAAGCCTCTCGAGGTTCGAATGGGTAAAGGTAAGGGCGGCGTTGACTGTTGGGTTGCCGTAATCAAACCAGGTCGCGTTCTTTTTGAGATCGCTGACGTACCAGAAGATTTGGCTCGTTCTGCATTCCGCGTGGCTTCTAATAAGCTGCCGGTAGCAACACGATTTTTGAAGCGAGGAGCTCTCTGATGAATGCTAGTGACCTTCGTGAGAAGTCGATCGAAGACTTGACTGCCCTGCAGACATCTTTGGCCAAGGATCTTTTTTCCTACCGCATGAAGAATGCTGTTGGTCAATTAGATGACACCAGTCTGCTGGGAAAGACACGTAAAGATATTGCTCGAATCAATCAGATTCTTGCTCAGCGCAAAGCTGAAGGAGAAAAGGCATGAGCGCACCAACTTCACTTCGTAAAGAACGAGCGCGCCGCCTGATTGGCCGCATCCGCAGCGACAAAATGGATAAGACCGTTGTTGTTGAGGTTATGCGCTACAAGATGCACCCTCTGTACAAAAAGTACGTGAAGGTCAGTCGTCGTTACAAG
The DNA here is from genome assembly GCA_022447485.1 of Polyangiaceae bacterium. GTDB lineage: Bacteria > Myxococcota_A > Polyangia > Polyangiales > Polyangiaceae > NIC37A-2. The sequence continues at coordinate 4,634 of JAKVCH010000102.1, forward strand.
GCACACGACGAAACGAACGAGTACCGCGCGGGCGATCGCGTGGAGATTATTGAACACCGCCCCCTTTCACGCGACAAGCGTTGGAAGGTGGCCAAGCTCATCGAGCGCCCAGCAATTGCTGGCTGATCGAGACGAGGAGAATAAGACATGATTCAGACAGAATCCGTCCTCAGCGTTGCAGACAACTCGGGAGCCAAGCTCGTTAAGTGCGTCAAGGTTCTCGGTGGCTCACGCCGTCGTTATGCAGGCATCGGCGATATCATCGTTGTCAGCGTGAAAGAGGCAATGCCGAATAGTAAGGTGAAGAAGGGCTCAATCGCGAAAGCAGTTGTGGTTCGGACTCGCCGCGAGAATCGCCGACCCGACGGCAGCTACATTCGTTTTGACGAGAATAGCGCCGTTATTATCAACGCTCAGAAAGAGCCAGTCGGTACTCGTATCTTTGGACCAGTTGCCCGTGAATTGCGCGCCAAGCGTTTCATGAAAATCGTTTCTCTAGCACCGGAGGTTTTGTAATGAATCGCCTACTTATTGCAGACGAAGTTCAGGTCACTGCTGGCAACAGCAAGGGTCAAAAAGGTAAGATCGCTGCAATTGACTATGAGCGTGGCCGTGTCGTGATTGAAGGTATTAATCTTCGTAAACGTCATATGAAGCCCACACCTCAGACCAATGGCGGCATCATTGAAATTCCTGGTCCGATTGCTCTGAGCAATATCATGCCTCTTGACCCTGAATCAGGGAAACCGACTCGAGTTCATTTTGAAGAGCGTGACGGTAAAAAAGAGCGTGTTGCCAAGAGCGGTGCAATCATTCCTACTCGCCGTGGTCGACTCGAAGTTGCGAGCGAACCAGCTGCGGAGGAGAAGTAAATCATGACTGCTAGCGCGAATACTCCTCGTATGCAGGAGACGTACAATGCCAAGGTTGTTCCTCAGCTGAAGGAGAAGTTTGGTTACGAGAACCCGATGCAGATTCCTCGCATCGAGAAGATTGTCGTCAACATGGGTCTCGGCGAAGCTGTAGGTAACCCAAAGTTGATTGAGTCTGCTGTAAAAGAACTCGGCCAAATTACTGGTCAAAAAGCAGTTATCACTCGAGCGAAGAAGTCGATTGCCGGCTTCAAACTTCGAGAGGGTATGCCCATCGGTGCAATGGTCACCCTGCGTCGGAATCAGATGTGGGATTTCCTGGACCGCCTCATTTTCTTGTCCCTTCCTCGTGTCCGCGATTTTCGTGGAATTAGTGGTCGCGCCTTTGATGGTGCCGGCAACTACACACTGGGCTTGAAGGAACAAATCGTTTTTCCCGAGATCGACTTCGACAAAGTCGATAAGATCAAGGGTTTGAATATTACCGTCGTGACGAGCGCTCAGACCAACGAAGAAGCAAAGGAGCTTCTCGGTAATCTGGGAATGCCTTTCAGAAACTAAAGGCGGAGGAGACTTAATTATGGCACGAGCATGTCAGTGGGCAAAAATGAATCGCCCTCCCAAGTTCTCGACACGTCAGGTACGTCGCTGCTTAGTATGCGGTCGTTCCAGGGCGGTCTACCGTGACTTCAACCTATGCCGTATCTGCATGCGCGAAATGGCGCTACGTGGTGAACTACCCGGCGTAACTAAGGCAAGTTGGTGAGATCATGATGACCGATCCTATTGCCGATATGTTGGCACGAATCCGTAATGCAGCGTTGGCTCGACACGAGGTAACGCTGATTCCGGCAAGCAAGATGAAGAAGAGCATTGCTGATCTCCTGCAGCGCGAGGGCTACGTCGCTTCTGTTTCAGAAGAAGAAGTTGGTCCAGCGAAGCGAAAGACGATCTCCATTGTTTTGAAGTACAGCGAGAATAAGAAAGCTGCTTTTGCAGGTATTCGCCGTGTTTCGAAGCCTGGTCGACGAGTCTATGTCGGTCACAATGAGATTCCACGCGTTCTCAACGGCCTTGGCGTATCTATTCTCAGCACCTCTCGCGGTCTGATGACAGACGCGGAAGCTCGCAAGAATAAGGTGGGCGGCGAATTACTCTGTGAGGTCTGGTAATGTCTGAGGTAGAGATTCGTCAGTCACGCCTAGGTAAGCGACCAATTGACCTACCTAAGGGAGTTACCGTGAATATCTCGGCAGATGTTGTCGATGTTCAGGGTCCTAAGGGTAAAGTGAAGCGAGCCATTCCTACTGGTGTGATTGCCAAGAAGGATGGGGAAAGTATCTTGGTCACCGCCGATGCAGTTGGCAAAGATCATGCTCGCCTCCAAGGCTTGGGTCGCGCATTAATTGCTGCAATGGTGAAGGGGGCCGCTGAAGGGTATGAGCGGACGCTCGAGCTACATGGCACTGGTTACCGCTGCGAGCTGAAGGGTCGGACGATTCACTTTAATCTGAGTCTTTCCCATCCCGCTACTTTCGATCTTCCTCAGGGCATCGACGCAGAAGTCCCGAAAGATTCGAAAGGCACAGTTTTGATTCTCCGCTCCGCGGATAAAGAGGCCATCGGACAAGCCGGTGCGTCAATTAAGAGTCTTCGTCCTCCCGAGCCATATGGTGGTAAGGGAATCCGTTTCCGTGGTGAGCAGATCCGTCGTAAGGCGGGCAAGGCTGGCAAAGGCCGCAAGTAAGCGGAGGAGTTAGAAATGGCTAAAAAACTTACTGGTCGCGAGAAGCGCAAGTTTCGTATTCGCAATAAGATTTCAGGAACCAGTGGTCGTCCTCGACTCACTGTCTTCCGCAGCAATAAGCATATCTTTGCTCAGGTTGTCGACGACGTCGATGGCAAGACGGTTGCTGCTGCATCCACACTATCGCCCGACCTGAAGGGTGCGGTGAAGGAAGCAGATAAGACCGAGTCAGCTAAAAAGGTTGGCGCTCTTATCGCTAAGATTTGTTCGGAGCGTTCGATTCACCAGGTGGTGTTCGATCGTAACGGTTACCTTTATCATGGTCGTGTTCGTGCGCTTGCAGAAGCAGCTCGCGAAGCAGGCCTTTCGTTCTAAGAGATTGACGCATGGCATTTGAAAATTTTGACGACGACAAGCTGCGCGAACGCGTCATTCATATCAACCGTGTTGCTAAGGTTGTTAAGGGTGGTCGCCGCTTTAGCTTCTCTGCACTAGTAGTAGTGGGAGACGAAGAAGGCCAGGTTGGCGTTGGTTTTGGTAAGGCCAATGAAGTGCCTGAGGCAATTCGTAAGGGCACTGAGCGTGCTCGTAAGAATCTCTTCAAGGTACCGATGGTTGGTAAGACAATTCCCCACGAGGTTCTTGGCCACGTGGGTGCCGGTCGGGTGCTACTCAAGCCAGCCGCGCCAGGTACTGGCGTAATCGCTGGTGGCCCCGTGCGAGCGGTCCTTGAGTCTGCAGGTATCAACGATGTTTTGACGAAGTGCATTGGCACAACCAATAAGCATAATGTTGTGCATGCGACGATCGAGGCTCTTCGCACTCTTCGAACCGCTGAGGGAATTGCCAAGGCACGTGAACTTCAGGTTGACGATGTTGCTGCTGACTACCCTGTCGCGGCGACTGCAGCTACGGCGAATGAGGCTCAGTCGATCATCGTTGGCACAGGGGATGCTGCTGCCGCACCGACTGGAGGTGCAGGATGACAAAGCTCGAGGTGATTCAACGACGTAGCGTTGCTGGTCGTCCAGAAAAGCAGCGTTTGGTTCTTAAGGGCCTAGGGCTCCGTGGTATTGGTACCTCTGTACAGGTAGACAATACTCCTTCATTCCGCGGAATGGTGAAGAAGGTTCTTCATCTCGTGGAGGTTAATGAGGTTCAATCATGAGTATTCTCTCTCAACTTAGCCCGCCAGATGGAGCTCGTCATAGCGAGCGTCGTGTTGGTCGTGGTACTGGTTCTAATGTTGGCAAGACTTGCGGGCGTGGTCAGAAAGGCCAGAAGGCTCGTAACGGCGGCAATATCGGTAAGCTGCATTTTCAGGGTGGACAGACTCCTCTGCAGCGACGTTTGCCTAAGCGTGGTTTCAACGTTCCCTCTCCAGCCGTGACCGTTGAAGTCAACTTGGCAGATCTGGAGCGTTTCGAAGCTGGGTCAGTTGTCAACGAAGAAGCTCTTCGCGCTGCACGTTTGCTGCAGGTACGTGGAGCTCGAGTTAAAATACTCGGCAATGGTGAGTTGACCAAGAAGCTGACGGTAGAGGCCTACAAGTTCAGTGCGTCTGCAAAAGACGCAATCGAGA
>JAKVCH010000103.1 GCA_022447485.1 Polyangiaceae bacterium
TCCTGATCAGCTTGCCTATCATCATCCTGATTTTGAGCGAGCAGCGGCGCTGTTACGCGTCGGTGATATTAAGCGCGGAGAGGCCTTGCTCGCTGGTCTGGAGAGCGACGAAAGCCTCGACGATACTTTGCTTTGGGGTTTAGCTTTACTCTACGACCGAAGTGGAGATGTTCATCTTGCTCACCGTATTGCTCGGGGCCGGCTTTCTGATTGGTTTGCTCGCTACCCGAGCGGGGAGTGGTTGAAGGCTTGGCAGATCGCATTTCCCCGTCCCTACTTGATGAGCGTATCCCGTCAGGTCGAGAAGACGGGTGTTCCTCCCTGGTTCATCTACGGGGTGATGCGCGAAGAGTCGACGTTTGATGCGAGAGTCGTTAGCCACGCCAACGCCTATGGTTTGATGCAAGTCATCCCACCCACAGCTCGGGGTATTGGCAAAAAATATCAGCTCCGTCATAGTCGGAGTGCTCTCAAAATTCCTCAGGATAATATTGCCCTGGGAGCTCATATACTGAAGGACCTGAGTCGGCAATTTGCGAAGAACCCAACACTGGCTATTCCCGGCTACAATGCTGGCCCAGGCAGACCAAGGCGTTGGCTTCGTGAACGTCCAGATATGGATTTTGATCTTTGGGTGGAGGCGATTCCCTATCGCGAGACCCGTCGCTACATGAAGCGAGTGCTGGCGAGCCGGGCAGCCTACGCTTTCATCTATTACCCAGAGCAGGCCGAGCAAGCTCTACTACTTCCTTTGCATTTTCAGACCAATTGATGTCGCAGCGTTTCATGTTTTTGATGGGCCTTTGCGTGCTCGGTGTCTTGTTTTTGGTGGCCCCTCAGCTGAATGCAGGAGAGCCGACTCCAGGGGTGATCGATTTACATGTCGATATTTCTTATCGCAGTCTTTATCAAGGTAAGGCATTTACTGAGGGCAGCGGGCAGTTCCGCGCAGGCGATTTACGTGCGGGCGGAATTAGCGGAGTGGTTTTACCCCTCTATGTCCCTCTTGATGCAGAGCCGGAGGGTCGGGGCGAATTTCAATTGGAGAGGTCTTACGCTCACGTCTTTTCCTCTATTTTGGCGGCACCGCCCTATTCCCTACCCGGTTGCGGAATCCATCGAGCAGGAGGGCAAGTTCGGCGAGTGGAGACCTGGCTTGCTTTTGAAGGGATTGGCTCTCTACCGACAGATGAGGCCACTTTACGAAATTGGATGGTGCGCGGGTTACGGATTTTTGGTTTGATACATACTCATCATAATCGTATCGGCACGAGCTCTGGTCATCGCGCTCATGGTCGTGGGCTATCAGCTAGCGGACGAGAGACGGTTGAGAGAATTTTCTCCCTGGGAGGAGTTGTTGATATTTCCCATAGCGGAGACGAAACGACCGATAGTGTTTTGAGCATTGCTGAAGAGCAGGGTGGGGTTGTTGTAGCTACTCATTCGAATGCTCGCGCTCTGGCGCCTCATCCGAGAAACTTAACCGATCAGCAGATTCGGCGTATCGCCGCGACGGGTGGAGTTGTGGGAGTGAATTTCCATCAAAGATTTTTACAACCGGCGGATGGGCGAGCCTCATTGAAAGATGTGGTCGATCAGATTCTCTACCTCAAGAAGGTGGGTGGATTATCTCTGGTTGCGATCGGGTCTGACTATGAAGGAGGCATTCGACCGGCGCAGGGGCTCGAAAATGCCGGAAAGTTTCCAGCCTTGGCAGAGGCTTTGCGAGAGGCCGGTCTAGGAGAAGATGCCCTGGGACAGGTTTTTGGGCAGAATGCCCGCCGGGTGCTTTGTCGCCGTTGAAGAGAAGGTGCCGGGCGCAGATTTCTACTGCGAGGTGGTTTGTTGAGCAGAGCTGTTCTGGTAGCACTACCTCATGAGCGAATTGAATTCTCGTTGTTTGGATGCTTTTAGTCTTTGGCTAGCTAACCTAGCAGAAGATACCCGAGTGATTGTCGACGCGGTTGCCGACGATTCTTTGCCTGTGGAAGTACGCCGACCACTAGCTGGAGCGTTGAATTATCTCTTTAAGTCTCTTGACCTCATTGACGATGGGATTGAGGGTATTGGCTATCTCGACGATGCATTTGTGATGCGTGTGGCTGCTGCCGATGCAGGTGAGGCCGCACCAGAAGGGATTCAGAAATTAGCTGCAGATCGAGGCTTGATTGCAGAGTTTCTCGACGACTTGGAGCCGAAGTTTGCTCAGTTTGTGTTGGGCCTCTCTCAGTCTTCAGTGAGGGGTCGCTCAGTAGAGCAAGTGGTCAGTGATGCTATGACTCGCGATGAGCTTTTGGGAGATGTTCGCGGCTGGGCGAGCCGCTATTCACAGCCAGCCTTCACCAAAGATGAGAAGCATCTCGTGAAGTTGCGTTCGTTTTTGCAAGCCAAGCTACCGGGATAATGGCTTCAAGGGTTCTCCTCCACTAAAAGGCGGCGAAGCCTTCCGCTAGGAAACGCAATAGCTTCCACGATAGGAAGACGTCGGAGCTGGCCAGACCGTCGAGATGACTTACTCGGCAGCCTTCTCTTTCTTGGCTGTTGTGTCTTCGACCTCACCTAGTTGAACGAGCAATTCGCGGGCTTCTGCTTTGCCTCGGAGGTTCGCCACGAGGACTCCGGTCGTTTCAAGGTATTGGGCCTGGTAGGTGAGAGCTTTCCGGCTTTTGTCGGCGACTTTTTCTCTGCCAGACGTGAGGTCGTCTTCAACAGCTTCAGCGTAGCGACTCAGTTGAGCCCGCAGGTCGTCGATTTGCTTTCTAAGATCGCTGGCCGCGCCCTCTTGCTGGAGGCGCCTCTTTATACGGCTCTCAAGCCAGGAAGACTTCATATCGACAACAGCCCGAGCCGCGCCAGCTCTCTCGAATAAATTGCGATCAGCAGTTGCCGATTGTTCGGCTTGATCCGCAGCAGCGATATGTTCAGCCGCACTTGCCTGTGCCTGGCGTAATTCTCTTTCGGCGTGGCCTTCCTCTTCGGCATAGGTCGCTGAGTCTCTTAAAGCCTTTGATTCTTCTTGGGCGAGCTCTTCAACTTTTCTGCCAATTTCTGCGCGTAATGCGCGTCCCCGCTTCTCTAAAGCCTCTAATTTTCTTGTATGACTCGCGACTTCACCTTCGAGAGCATTGGCTTGGGCTGTTACGGTCCAGAGAGTTTGGAGAGCCTCAGCAACGGCAGAAGGTATGGTCCCTTGAGAATAAGAGCGGCTGATTGTGCGAGAAAATTGTCCGGCGCGATTGGCCCATTCTGAAACAGGGGCGGCCTTTGGTTGAGGTGGCGGAGAAGGAGCTCGGGGGGGGAGATCGCCGCCCACATTCTTCTTTGCTTCCCAGGTTGCCGTGTTTGGGAGCGAGCGTTGCAGTCGCTTGAGTTCTTCGAGCAGGTGATGCCCGTCTCGATAGCGCTTCGCAGGATCTTTTTCGAGTAGGGTCAGCACGATACGCCGCGCAGCAGGGTTGCAGTCCTGGCGCATTTCAGCTGGATCAGGTGGAGAGGAGCTACGCTGTAGTTCTAAGAGGGTATCGCGATCGTTGGAACGGAAGGGTAATTGGCCGGTGAGCATTTCAAAAAATAGAACGCCCAAGGCATAGAGATCAGAAGGAGGGCTGGCTTGTTCACCTCGGGCTTGCTCGGGTGACATATACTCAGGGGTGCCAAACACAGCTCCTTTGGGTGCTAGGCGCGGATCGTGAGCGAGAGCAGCGAGACCAAAGTCGAGAATCTTTACAAAGTCTCGCCTTCCCCCTCGTGAGGTAAGTAATATATTATCGCTCTTCAAATCACGATGAACGACACCAAGGTCGTGGGCGCGAGAGAGAGCAGCGCCCATTTGCTCGATGATATCCACCGCGCGATTCAGGGGCATCGGCCCTTTGGCTAACTCAGAGGAAAGAGGTGTCCCAATCAGGTACTCCATGACCAGGTAGAGTTCTCCGTCGTCGGTTTCGCCAATATCGTGAATATCAATAATATGAGCGTGGTCGACGCGATTTGCCGCTCGCGCCTCTCGGAGCATCCAGGCGCGCAGGTGAGTTTCGCCTCTTAAATCTGGACGAATCAACTTCACGGCCACCACTCGATCGATCAGCACGTGACGAGCCCGATAGACGATACCCATTCCGCCTTCCCCAATGCGGGATTCTAAGCGGTAGCGGCCAGCAATAACGCGGCCAAGCGCTGGGTCGTCGTTTTTCTTACGTTTTCGCGTGTTCGCAGCAGTCATGAGGGGTTCATTAAGGAGAAGTGTGAAAGTCGGATTGGGTGGTTCAAGGGGCTTAAAATTGGAGGCTCAGAAGACTCATCTGGTAATCTGTCAGTGAGGCTACGCCGTGAATGCTTTGTTCTTCAATTGAATACACCTGGTCAATGCTAATGGTTGGCATTTTGATATTCAACTTTTCTGAATCATGGTTGAGCAGTGCCGCGCCGACCGGCCGCTGTATTTGGAGGGCCTGGAATTGGCTTTGGTCCATCAGCGTTCTTTCGCCCTCAGGTAGGTGAAAGGCTGTTGTCGTCGCGTCGCTCGGAACTTTGTAGGAAATCGCCTGTAGGGTGAAGACAGTCGCAGGTATCGAGAGAATAATTCCACTGATCAGCATGCCCGTGGCCGCCGGCGTTGAGGCTTTTCCTATGTAATAGCCACCGATTCCTCCGGCGACTGCTCCGGCTCCCGCGCCCGCCGCATAGGCCCACCATTGATCGAGACCAATCAATGCTTCGACACCAACCACGAGCTCTGCTCCAACGAGTAGGCCGCCGATTACACCTTTTGCGCCTGTTTTGACTTCTGGTGTTCCGGTTGCAGATGCGGTCTTTGGAACAAGCGTCATGCTCCCTGTCGTGATGAGAAGGGCTAGTGCTGGTGAGGACGCTTTCCATCGTCGCCTGGTGCGGAGGCTTCGTTGCTCTCCATACATCTGCTTTTTTTTCATTCTAGGAATTCCCAAAGTGCCGGAGCCTCTGCGACTCTTCAGTGCTTTGCCCTGAGCATATCAACGGGACAGCAGGGGTAAAACAATAGCCATCGGTACGGAACTCTATAATTACACCTTTAATGGAAATAGACCATCTTGTTAAGACCGTCTTCATTTTCCGATGGAACTCATGGGGAATCAGTGCAGCATAGATCGCGAGCTATTTTTGTCCTCAAACTGCAATTCTCGTGGACCGATACGCCCGCGGCCCTTGAGGTGTGCTACAGGTACAGCCCATGATTGGTCCCTGGCAAATCGTTATTATCGCTCTTGTTATTCTGGTTCTTTTTGGAGCCAGCCGTCTCGGTGAAATTGGCAAAGGACTCGGAGAAGGTATCTCTAATTTTAAAAAGGGCGTCGCTGACGACGGGAAAGACAAGGAGCTTCCCGTAAGAGATACCACGGGTGAAGCCGTCGCTGCTGCACAGAAAGAGGGCTCAGCAGATTCCACGGAAGCTGGGGAGAAGTCCTCTGCCTCTACTTCGGAGCAAGGATAAAGGCATGCCGACTTCGCTAGCGGCGAGCGCGAGTGCGCGCACTGTTCGCGAAGTGGGTCGCGCCATCGTCGAGCTCTGTAAGCCTGGGATTACCCGCCTTGTACTGGTCACGACGGCCTGTGGGTTTTTGGCGGCACCAGGGCCTCTTCAGACATTTGAGTTTTTTTCGACACTCGTGGGCACGGCTCTCGTTGTTGCCGGTGCGAACGCTTTGAATATGTTTTTGGAGCGAGACGTCGACCGATTCATGCGCCGTACGCGGACTCGTCCGTTACCCACGGGGCGCCTCAGCCCCGATGAGGTTCTGGCCTTTGGAATGGCAGTCGCCCTAGTGGGCCTCGTCATTCTTGCAACGACGGTATCTACCGCCGCGGTTGCCCTCGCCCTCCTAGCATTAATCTCTTACGTATTACTCTACACGCCTCTCAAGCAATTATCTTCAACAGCTGTCTACGTTGGTGCTCTGCCCGGAGCCCTGCCCCCGGCCATCGGGTATGCAGCCGTTACCGGTACTCTCGACTCAGCGGGGCTTTGTCTTTTTCTAATACTCCTGGTGTGGCAGATTCCCCATTTTCTGGCCATCTCGCTTTTTCGAAAAAGTGAGTATGCAGCGGCTGGTCATCAAGTCATGCCGGTAGAAAAAGGAGAGTCCTATACACGTAAGGCGACTCTTATTAGTGCTGTTGTTTTATTGCTGACAACACTCTTGCCGGTGGCCATGGGCATTGCCGGCTGGTTTTACGGCGCGCTCGCTTTGCTCACAGGCGTTCCCTTTGTTGCCTGGGCGGCTCGCGGACTCAGGGCTTCTGCGGATGAGGCTTGGGCGAAGAAGTTATTCTTTGCCAGTCTGCCGCATCTTGTTTTCGTGATGGCTGGCCTAGTAGTGGCGGTGAATTTTCAGCACTGAAGAGCAAGGCCCAAGCGGACGCTAGCGCGACGCCGACCGTGAGTGGTGTCGTTTGAGAGGCGATGGCAATTGTGCAGCTGAGGCAGAGTTTCTCTTCGAGAGATAGGTTGAAGAGAGGCTGAGCGACAAGGAAGAAAAGGAGTCCAGCAAATGTCCAAAGGGCGGGTCCCTGAGAGAAGGCTGGGCTGGCTAAACTTTCGACAGCACGTCCACAGAGCACGACGAAGAAGGCCGTCCCCTCTCTTGCTGCAGAAGGGGCCAAGGCGAGAAGGCTAATCGCTAGAATGGATATTCCGAATAATACTTGCTGTTTTTTAAGTAGTTTAAAGAGAAGCCAGGCGAGAAGAAAGAGCGCAGAGGAGATACGCAGGGCATCACTGATGCCATTGGGGATCTGGCTGAAACGCAATTGGATTGTGCCCGACCACTCATAAAAGCGTAATAGATCGAATAGAAATCCGAAACCAGCTAGGCTGAGCAAGACTCGGCTTTTGCCTCGTAATAAGAGGGTGCAAATGCAGATACTCAGTGCCGCAGTCGTTGCCAGGACGACGAGCAGGCTTTCTGTTAGTGAGTGACGTAGGGCGATCAGTAGAAGTGCCTGCGATGTCATGGCGAGGGGAGCCGCAAACCAGAGCTTCCAACTTCGCAGCTGAATGAGAATTTGCATCATCATGGCCAGGCCAATGAGCAGGGTTCCAGCGATTGCCGTCGCCTGGCTGAATAATGCTCCCAAGTCTTCCAGCTGGGAAATTTGGGCGGGGATCCCTACGGCAGCACCGTGGAGGGCTGGGCTGAGTGCTCCACCAATCACGAACGACCCAACTGTTAGCCAGAAAAAGACTGTCGCCAGCTCGTTGATGTACGAAGTGGTTGGCTCTTCGACCTCAACCAGGCTTGTCTTGTCGCTGTTGGTGCTTTTGATGGGAGCCATGGCGATCTTCTTGCGGCTTTTCTAAAACGGGGGCGCGATCATCCCGCGGAGGCGCTGTCGTCGGCTTGGTCCGGATGATCTTGGGGCGAGCATAATAGGTCGAACAGGCATGCATCGGGTTGCGGTGGAATTCCCAATGCAAATAGACGTTTCCATCGTCAGAGACGATGACACCGGGAGGCGTACCATAAGGAGCGGCCTTTTGTACTGCGTCGAGGGCGCCAATATCAAAGGCCGTGACTCCGCTCGACTTGATCACACCCATTTTTACTACGTTGCCATTGTGGCGATTGAGCGCAATCTCGAGGTGGGTGCTCATCTCCATATTATTCAGCGGATGGTCCGCTGGGAAGCGAGTCAGATAGCCGAGGAAAGACTGGGCAAAAAATTGATGGAGCCGTTGATGAATACTGTTGAGGTAGCTTGCGAAAGGGCTAGCGGCGGTATTCAGAGCGGTTTGATTTCCTGGGGTGACGGTCGCAACGTAATTTTCAATGGCGGCTCGCCAGCGCTTGAGGCCTTGGTTTTTCCAAGAACCTCGATGTTGACTTAGTCGCCTTTGGCCAGCCTCGCGTCTGAGTTTTGCGACGTCGTCATTGCGGACCAGTGAGGCGGCGGCAGCTGGACTGAGTCTCAGGTTGATTCCACGACTTGTCACTCCAGCGGCACTCACTCCCGGCAGGTGAGAGTGCCCTGAGTGGTTGTGACCTTGATGAGACTTCTGAGCGTCTTGGGCTCGTTGAGCCATCTGGCGAGGACTCAGGCCGAATGAACCATTGGATGAATCTAAGACTTCCCGCTGTTCAAGAGTTGCTAGCTTTTCAAGCTGGGCTTGGCGAGCGGCCGGACTTGTCTCCGTTTTCGCGGGCTTTGCTTTCTCCGGTAGTGCTTTCTCTGGCGGCGCCGGGGGCTGGGGAGATGCAGCGGCGATAGTGGGGCTGATTGGAGTCTTTTGAGTTTGCTTCGGTTCTGGGAGAGGCTCGCTCGTTGCCGCTGGGCCAAGTTGAGGGTCGCCAGGCTTGTCTTCGCTTTGAGCGATTTTATTTTCTTCTGAGTTGCCCAGATCGTCGCTCACGCTTGAGTCATTGGAACCTGGATCAGGATTGGAAGCGTTTTGGTCGCTGGCAGTAATTTTCGCCTGAGTTTGTTGGTCGACATGATTAGCGTGCTCGGCAAGGAACTGAGCGTCGGGGTTCGGCTCCTGCTCCTTGTTCGCGACATGCTGTTCCACGGCAGTTCGGCGAGAATCGATCGGAGTGACCAGAGGTTTTTTCTTCTCAGCAAGGGCCTTCTCTTTTGCCTTTGCCTTTTCTTTTTTCTTTGGCGGTGGCTTCTTTTCTACAGGAGCTGAGCTTTCATCTTCTGCCTCAGGCTCATCTTTACTTTCCTCAGGCAGCAGCGGGTCTTCCTCGATCGAGATTTCATCTTCGGGAGGCACAAAGTCGTCGAAGAGCTCAATCGCTAGAGGTTGGCCGACCCGTTGAGCATGTTTGCGAACCGAAGATGTAAAGGC
>JAKVCH010000104.1 GCA_022447485.1 Polyangiaceae bacterium
CAATAGGAGTCATTTTTCGTCCTGAGTTCCTGGGGTGTCCGCGGCGCTATCATTGTTTTTTCCCTTTTTTAGGGAGAAGTCCTCTTTGGTGCTCTCGTAACCCAATTCCGCGAGCTGCCTTGGCATATCTTTCCAAGAAGGAGTCATGCGAACGAATAGCTCCAAATGGACCTTTTTTTGGGCCAGTTCTTCAATTCTTTCGCGGGCGGCGATGCCAATCTCTTTGATTTGCGCTCCGCCTTTTCCAATGAGTATTTTGCGCTGCCCTTCTTTTTCAATATGGATCGTCGCGAAAATCTTGAGGAGTTTTTCTGTTTCGTCAGCGCGGTCGATTGACACTGCCGCAGCGTGAGGAACCTCTTTTCTTAGTTGATTGAGGATAGCCTCGCGCACATATTCACGCACAAAGAAAAGCACTGGGCGATTCGTTAGTTCGTCTTCTTCATAGCCCATTGGCCCCTCGGGAAGTCGTTTACCGATTTCCTTAAAAGCATCTTCGACGCCCTGGCCGCGACGGGCGCTCATCGGCACAATCGCGTCAAAGCCGAGAGCAGCCTGGTAAGCTTCAATCATTGGCAAGAGAAGGCCCTTGTCTTTTGCGCGATCAACCTTATTGATCAGCAAGACTTTCGGAGAGCTATTCAAGGTTTGGGCATGGCGAATCAAGTCGGCGTCGCCTTCTCGAATCCACTCTGATTGCAGAGGGGTTGGGTCAGAAAATGCTGAGAAGGGTTTTGCCTTGGGTATATTCTGCCAAGCGTCCGTCATCAGAGCGACAACGTCAGCGGAGCGAGCAGCTTCGAGAGCGGCGCCGTTCATCCGTCGTCCTAGCTCCGAGCGAGGACGGTGTAAGCCAGGCGTGTCAAGAAAGGCAGCCTGATAACCATCGCGGGTGACAACGCCCAAGAGCGAGTCGCGGGTGGTTTGGGGCAGAGGGGAGGTAATCGCAAGTGGCTCACCGAGAACAGAGTTCAAGAAGGTGGACTTGCCAACATTGGTACGCCCGAGGAGGGCAACAGTGCCAAATCGCATGAGTATTGAATCGATATTGAATAGTTCGGAAGGGCCTTACATGCCTCGCTCTTGACGTGAGGGCAAACCAAAGCCCAAAAAAAGTCAAAAGACAGGGAGAGTTTCAAGGGGACCGGAAAACCAGTCGCTCCGACCGGCTCAGGGTTGGGGTGCTTGCTTTGCTTTGCCCTTCGCTGGGGCGGCGCTCGGTCGGCCGGGCGTTGATTGAGGTGAGACGGCCCGCTTTTCGGATGGATTGAGCGGCTTCGAAGCAGTGGATGATGGCCCGGCGCTCTTGGTTCTTTTTTCTCCTCCGAGGGCTTGGCTACTGCCCTTAGCTTTCACGGCGCGTGGGCTTGCAGGATCGGCTGGAGTGGATGGCTTTCCCCGGTCGGAGGGACTTGAATTGACTGTTTCAATCCCTGCAATGGCTCGCTCCGCGCGGCTCCGGTAGGCAGACTGCTCCAATAGCTGACGATAAAGTCCTACGGCTGCGTCGTTGCGGCCGAGTGCGCGAAAGCAGGATGCTGCTTGCCAACTGGCTTCGGAGCCGATGCTCGATGCGGCATGAGACTTTCCAAGGGCCGCATAGATTGGAGCCGCTCGCTCACAGCCTGAGCCATTGCGAACAGAGTGGGCGTAGTGGAGAGCCGCACTCCCGGATTTTTCTCCTTTTTCGCGGGCAAGTTGCTGGAATAGTCTCTCGGAGCGAGAGTAATTCCCTTCTTGGTAGGCTGTCATCGCCTCTCTGTAGCGTTCTGCTGCGCTGCTCACGAATTCCGCCGGTGAGTTGGAGCGGGCTGCCTTCGCTGGGGCGGTTTCTGCTTGCCTACTGGGCTGAGCATGGCGCGATGGAAGTTCGTCCGGAGCCTGGGCGCGATTCTCTTCACTTTCATCACTGTAGACCCGAAGAACGCTCGAGCCAGAAGTTGTGCTGGACGAACCTCTTGGCGTAGATTCGTGAGCAACTGTCACCCGTTGCTTGTTGTCACCCATATCGTCAACGAAAAGAAGGCTGGCACCGATCATGATGAGCAGCACGCAGGCCATCACCAACTGAGGCTGCATCGCATAGGAGGCAAGCCGTGAAATGGTATTTCCTAGTCGCTGTCTAAAGCGAGGGCTTGACGTTATTTGCCTTTCTGCCGCCAAAATCGCTGCTCTTAACTGCGGTGGTGGCGAGTGCTCTGGGAAATCTAGTTCTGCATGCAAAGCTTGTTGGGCTGCAAAAAGTGCCTGACAGCGACCACATGTAGCAAGGTGGCGACGCGCAGCAGCGCTTTCAACGTCGTCCAGCTCGTCGTAGAGCAGCTCTAAGCTAATCTCATCGAACTCCTTGCAATCCATTTATTGCCCGACCAATTCTCGGAACGTTTCCAGTTCCGCCTGAAGGCGTTCGAGAGCATAGCGCATTCTACTCTTCACGGTGCCTAAGGGTTGGTGTGTCATGTCAGCTATTTCTGTGAAGCGAAATCCCGATAGATGACGCAAAATAAAGACTTCGCGTTGTTCGACGGGCAATTGATTCAGAGCTCGAGCCAATTCAATGGCAAAGCGCTTGTGATCAGTCTTTATCCCCTGATCTGCTGGTGGAAAAGCGTAGGTGCTTTCCGTCAATGTTTCCTCTTTCAATTCTTGTTCTGGGCGGTTTTTCCTTCTCCGTAATTCATCGATACAGAGGTTTCGGGCAATAGAATAGAGCCAGGTAGTGAAGCGACTTTCCCCTCGAAATTGATGTCTGGCTTTGACCAATCGCAGAAAAGTTTCTTGAGTCAGTTCGGTCGCTAGAGAAGAATGACCGACGAAACGCATGCAAAAGTTGTAGATCTTGCCCTGATGGCGCTCAAGGAGAACTTGAAACGACGCCCGATCTCCCCTCGCATAGCGCTGCATCAGCTCTGAGTCTGGGAGAGTGGAGACATCATTCATGAGGTTTTTCAGTCATAGGCAAGCTAGCGTGCGTAGCCCTATTGCTGCAAGAGCGTGTCGTCGCTGACAGGGCCGACTTATCGAAGTTGAGTCACTGGATCAGGGGTTCTTTTTAAATCTCAAGTGGAACCGTTTCCGTTTTCACTTGATTTTTCACAGTCGTTTCGACTCACCTTCTCGGGGCTCAGAGCTTGCATACCTGTGCAAGAAAGGGGAGGCTGCAAAAGCCTGATGTTTGGCCGTTGGGTTAAGAGGGTCGATGAAAAAATTCACCAAGTTGAAGTCTGTTTGTCTAGTCCTTTCAATGTTCTGTCTCTTTCCGCTGAGCGTTGGGGCGGCAGATGCCGAGCAGGGCGCCGCCTCGGCGTCTTTCCCCGGGGCCGAAGAGCCGGAAGCCACCGGCGAGCAGACCGAGGAGCCGTCTAAAGATGCTCCTGCCTCGGAGCCTCCAGCGGCTGGCGTCGCCAAAGATGCAGGAGATGCCTCGGCTACACCTCAGCCTCAATCAAAAGAATCGAGCATCGACGGCGCGACCTATCAGGTTCGCTTGCGAGACTTGGAGCAGAAGGTCGATGCACTCAAAGAGCAGATTCGCCGTAGTCATACGCGACTATCTTTGCTGAGCGATACTATCCTCTCCGGAGCCTCTGGAGGTGCACGGGCCGAGATTGCCTTTGTCAATCGCTTCAGTTCGGCGTGGAAATTAGTCGAAGCTGTTTTCGTTCTCGATGGTGCGGTCCAATACAAAAAAACGGACGATACCGGCGTTTTAGCTGACCAAAAAAGAATTCCTATATTTTCTGGTTCTGTCCCTGCTGGTGACCACACGCTCCAGGTGATGTTGAAGCTTCAGGGTCAAGGGTTTGGTGTTTTTTCCTACATGCGAGGCATTGAGGCGACAGTAAAGAGCTCCCACTCATTTACCCTATCAGAAGGAAAGGTGATGGCGTTGACCGCGACCTCTTATGAAAAAGGAGGACCGACGACGCCGGTACAAGAGCAACCGGATATTCATTTTCGAGAGAGTCTGAGCAACATGACCCGACGGACGAATTCAGGCTCGGGAGGCACAAGCTTGACGACGGGCATTGTCGACCCATCCCCGCGGCAGTCATCAAAGCAACCGAAGTCATCAAAGTCGACGGGTGCGGCGGCCGGGAGCAAGTAATCGATGCTTCTAGGCTCTAGGCGCTTGCCGCTTCATGCCTCGCGAGTGGCCTTTATTTGCGCACTTGGGGTGAGTGGTGCGCCTTCCCTTTTATGGGCGGCAAGCGAGGATGATGCTCGTGAGAGAGCCAAGGCCAGCCTGGAGGAGGTGGAAGCTTCTTCTTTAAAAATAGATGAAGAAACCCGTCGACTCGTGAAGGTTGACCCGGAAAACCTCTTAGCTGACGCCGAACTTCATGTTCAGGGCAAGCAATATCAATTAGCGATTGATGAATTGAATCAGGTGATCGAGTTGCGCTTACAGTCTCGAGCCTCTGCCAGTTTAGAAGCGGATGCGAGATTTCTCTTGGGCGAAGCCTATTTTGCTACGGATGAGCTCTACTCGGCGAAACGAGAATTTGACATCGTGATGGCGAGAGCAACCCAAGATGAATACGAAGGTTTGGGATCCCTTGCTGCGAGCCGGTTAGTCGATATTGCCCTGAGGATTAAGCGTCCAGAACTTCTTCCGGGCATCTTGCGTCGGGTGGGAGAGATTCGTTCCGTTGGTAACGCAGATGCTCTCAGTTATGCAGCTGGTAAGGCCTATTTTGCGATGAGCCGCTACGCAGAGGCAATGACAAATGCCGAGTCGATTGAACCGACCTCGGCCTATGGTCAGCGGGCGGCCTACCTTCGGGGTGTGATTCTCATGAAGCAGGCTCAGCTCGCTGCGGAGCGGGCCACAGAGCAACGCAGGAAGCAGGCCCTTACGCGGTCTGAACAGGGGCGGGGGCTGCCCCAGTCTCCTCCACCCGCAACCCTCCAGAGTCCCGCATTCGATGTGGTCGCTCCGGACTATCGGCGAGCCGTGGCTGCTTTTTCTCAGGCTGCTCTAGGCGATGGGAATGAGGCTGCCAGCAAAGGGAGTTCGCGGGCTCAAGAGCGGGCCCGTTTGAGGGGAATACAAAGACAGCAGATACAAGACCTATCCTGGATGGCGGTGGGTCGGCTTTATTATGAGTCAGGGCGTTACCTAAAAGCTGCATTTGCGTACGGAAAGATTGACCGGCGCTCCGAGCGATTTCCGCGCGCTCTTTTTGAGCTTGCGTGGACTTATGTTCGCTTAGGTGATTATGAAAGAGCTCAGCGTACCCTTGATGTCCTCGGCGTGCTTGACCCCGGGTTGATTGATGGGGCCGATGCTGCCCTGCTGCGAGGCGATCTGCTCTTGCGTTCGGGACAGTTTTCCCAGGTGGAAAAGGCTTATTCTGATGTTCGGGACGAATATGCCCCTCTCGAGAAAAAGGTGGCAGAGTATTTACGCGTTACCACAGATCCTGCGACTTATTACGATAACCTAACGGCGACAGATATCGAACTAGGCGAGGAGCTGCCGCCCACTGTGATTCAGTGGGCGAGGGAAGAGGCAAGAGAAGAACGAGTCTTCGCGATGGTTGATGATGTCTCTCGGGCGCGGACTTTGATTCGCAGATCGCGGCGCATCATTACCATCTTAGGTGCGTCACTTGATTCTGAATCGCGTGCCAAGATATTTCCAGAGTTATTGCGACAGCTTCAAAAGACGACCGCCCTTTTGAATCAGTTATCAAATGCCCGTCTCTCGCTGGCAAGAGGGCTGGACGATGCAGACGAAGATGCGAATGATAAGAGGATTGCTCAGCGGCGTCGCTTGATGAAGCGCGTGGGCGCTTTGCCTACAAGCCCCGGAGATTTTAGTATCCGGGAAGCAAGAACCACCAAGAGCTGGAATCAGCTCAGTCAGCAATTGCAGCGTTTAGAGTTGGAGGCCGACCACCTGCAAGCCATCGTCAACGGCTTACATCGCGTTCTTGAAGAACCTCAACGTCATGGTTTGGAAGTATCGACCGCAGGTTACGAACGTTACCAAAAAGAGACTGAGGTCTACGAAAATGAACTTGCCGATTACCGCGCCCGTATCGATGAAGTTCGGGAGTCGATAGAGATTGGTAAAGTACAATCGGGGTACGGTGATGAGCAATTTCAAAAAGATGCAGAGCTGCGTAAAAGCTTTAAGGTAGCGTTCGAAAAAGAGCTAAGCCTCTCCCACCGGAAAGCCCCTCCTCGTACCGTTAGTTATCTCACGTCAATTCGTCCTGTGGAGGAGCGCATCAATATTGTCGAGGGGCGATTAGAAGTTCTATTGAGCCGATTGGAAGCACAGGCCCGAGAACGAGGGGAAAATGTCCGGGAAAAAGTAGGGGCTGAAAGAGAAAAAATTGAGAGTTATGCCCTAAGCCTAGATGCCTTAGATGAAGACGCGCGTTTGCTATTTGGGGAGCTTGCTCGGGATAATTTTGTCAAAGTGCGCGACCGCATGCGAAATGTGGTGATGAGAGCAGATGTGGGGCTTGTTCAGCACGCCTGGGAAATTCGTGAAAAGCAAAAGCGACGTATGAGTGACTTGCTCCGCGAGCGAGCGCGGGAGGAACAATTCATCAATGACGAGTTGCAGGAAGTGCTCGATGACGCGGAGGAAAGTGAATGAATCCCTTTCCATTCTTTTCAAATCGAAATCTTCGGCGCTTCTGTTCTGCCCTCGGGGTTTTTGCTTCGCTTGGGTGCGCTGGGGAAGCCTTTGCGGCTGAGTTCGTCGAGACTAGCGATGAAGGTGCGCTTTCCTCCTCGATCGAGGAGCCTGCTCTCGCCCTGGAATCGACCAATTCGACTGAATCAACCGAGCTCGCAGAAGTCGAGATTGTGGACATGCCTTACGCAATGTCCTGCTCCACTCGTTCTCTTCAATCGGCCTCTTTAGACCTAAAGCCTCTGCCACCGCCCACGGCGGAACAACTGGCGACGCTGACGTTTTTGCAGAAAGAGAGTTCCCTCTACAAAAAGTCAGCGCGTGAGTTTTCACAGCGGCTCACCATGGTGGTTCGACATCATTACGAGCAAAAGCGTCGCCGTCTTCTGGCTGCGATTGATGGTGAAATCAAGCTGCAACGAGACGAGCTTGCCGCCGCCCGTGATGAAGCTATTCAACGCCTAGAACAGTTCGTCGCGGATTATAGCGGTGAACGAGCTGATCCGGAGTCAACTCCAGACGCAATGTTTCGCCTCGCTGCTCTTTATGAAGAGAAGGCGCGAGGAGATTTTGATCTCGACTTAAGTCAGGCTTTGAAGCCGGCGATTCAGCTTTATCGGCAGGCGGCTCTACAATTTCCTAGTTATTCCGAGCGGGCCGCGGTTTTGTATTTCCTCGGTCACGCACTGATGGATTCTGGGCGTTTCAAAGAGTCTCAGCAGGCATGGCGCTCTTTAGTTTGTGCCAATAAGTTTGGGTTAATGGGCGAGCCCGGAAATTCGGAGGCTTTTCTCGTGCAACCCTTGCCTCAAGACCATGATGATGCATTTTGGAATGAATGGTACTACCAAAACCCTCTGCCTCTGGATAAGAGAGAAGGTGAGATTGACTTTCAGCAGTTTGGGATTGAGGCCGAAGAGTTACGCTTTGTTGACCCCTATCGTGGCTGCGAGGCCGTCGCCCAGAACCAAAAACCAGGACAAGAGCCGCAGTTTCTGGGCGAGATTTGGTGGCAGCTTGGCAATTATCACTTCGATCAGCTCGATTACCAGGCTGGTCCCTACAGTTTAAATCGGGCGGTCAGCGCCTACGAGCATAGTCTGCAATACAAAAAGCCTCCTCTCTATGGTGTGGCGATGTACAAGCAGGCATGGGCCTTCTTCAAGCAACAACGCTACCGAACTGCTGTTGAGTGGTTCGTTCAGTTATTGCACTATGCCGATGAACAAGAGCGTCTCACTGGAGACCCCGGAGCGGATTTTCGCTCGGAAGCATCGACCTATATTGCGGGCTCGCTCACCTATGTCGATTTC
Source organism: Polyangiaceae bacterium (assembly GCA_022447485.1). Taxonomy (GTDB): domain Bacteria; phylum Myxococcota_A; class Polyangia; order Polyangiales; family Polyangiaceae; genus NIC37A-2. The sequence goes on from JAKVCH010000104.1 coordinate 7,969, forward strand.
GTTGGTCCTCGGGCCCAGGACCCTTACATTCCGCGCAATGATGTCCTTGATTTAGAGCCTGATCCTGTCGTTGCTGAGCAAAAAATGGCAGTGGCGATTGAGCGGGTGCAGGATCCGCGGCTGATTCCTCAGAAAAAACTTTGGACGGCGGAAATTTACAAGGCTTTGGCGAGAGAGTTCGAGGAAGTCTCACAGAATCATAATGCAATCAAGGTGATGGAGATCACCGTAGAAAGATTCCCTCTCGATCGAGATGCTCCGATGTTGGTTGACCGTATTGCGGAGCGATACGACGACTTAGCTCGTTCGGCACCAGAAGGTTCGGAAGTCGCGAGTGAATTTTCGCGACGAGCATTGAGTGCAAGAACTCGTTTGATCGATTATGTCGGCTCGACTCTTTGGACGAAAGCGAATCAAAATGATGCTGAGGCCATTTCTCAGGCGGAGGAGCTTGCTCGTGTCGGACTGCAGCGAGCCGCTGCTGACCACACAAATTATGCTCGGTCCCATACTCAACGTGCGGCTCAGCTGAGTGGAGCGGCTGAGAGAGCTCAAGAGATTGAGTTCGCGCTTGCTGAGTACCGATTGGCGGCCGAAGGATGGTTGGCCTACGTCAAACAAGACCCAAATGCTATCGATGCCTACGAAAGTCGATTTTGGCTAGCTGACGCGCGATTCTGGATTGCCGTGCTGCAAGTTACCTTAGGGCGACTACCAACTTTGGAAGACGTCGATGCTGCGAGGACGGCGGCAATTGAGGTGCGCGACTCGAATGAAGGTGACGAGTATAGGCAGCCTGCTGCCTATT
>JAKVCH010000105.1 GCA_022447485.1 Polyangiaceae bacterium
ATGACGATTGTCATGGATCATGAGGATGGCTACAGCAGTCGGTTGACTGGTCTGAGCCGAGTGAATGTCGCTGTTGGTGATGAATTGCCCAGCCATTTTCACCTCGGGGAGTTAAGAACGCAAAAGCAAGTCGGTGTTTCTCGACCGCAGAACTTCTCGGAACTTGAGATTTTGCTCCTCCATGACGGTCAAGAGGTGGATGCTCATGATTGGTTTGGCCTTTAACTTGCTGTGGTCGAACAACGCTAGCCACTAGGGCAGCTCAGCAAGAAGGGCAGCTCAGCCAGTAAGGTCCAAACTAGATCTTCTCGTCGCAGAGTCATGGCTAAGAATAGTGCAAGATGGCTTGCTTGAAGCACAGAATGATGGGAACATTTGAGTCGGGGGAAAGACGAATGAATTCAAATTCGAGCTGGTCAGAGGACCATAGTGATGCTCGCTGGGACGCTGAGTCAGACGGCGATCAATCTGGCTTTGTACCAGTCGGTCGAAGTGACCTAACACGGCTACGTAGTGGCGAAATCGATCAAGATGAGTACTTACATCAACTGGTCCGGCGTTCGACGGCACATCTCGAAGGAGCTCTGTCCTCAAACCGTCTTAGCGATATGCGCGAGGTGCTTTTGCGTGAACTGCAAGAAACGCCCGCGATGAAGAGTCTTTTTCAGGAATTGAATTCTCAGCCCTGAGTTCTACTCGGTCCTGAATTCCCGGTCCTGAATTCTCGTGGAGCTTGCGTCGTGATTCGACGCAAGCCATCGTCTGCATATGGTGAACCCTTCGAAAGCCATCATTGTGCCAGTTTTTCTGGCGACACTGATTTCCTGTCGGCCCGATGGGCCTCTGCCAGTCACCCGCGTGAGTTTTGGTTCGGCACCTCCACCTCCAGAGAGGACGACTGTCGAAGAAGAAGAGCTAGTAGCTGTTGCTACCGATCCGCCCGATCCTGAGGCTATTCGTACAGAGTATCGAGTCGACTTGGTCCTGCGCTATCATTCGATGCAGCTAAGTGTTGAAAAAGAGCGACAGCACCGAGCCTCCGCTCCTGTGACGACATCGAGAAGATTAGGCCGTTTTGCATTAGAATATTGGATTGGCGATGAGTTATTAGAGCGCCTGCGATTCGACTTTCCGTTACTAGCCGTAGATAGCCCTGATGACGTGGTTGAGAAGGGTCTCGACACACGGATTCAGCTTGATGCGCCCGTGGTGCCCCGGGCGACGCGCGTGCGGGTTCTGGATCGAAAAACGCGGGCGGAATGGCCCATGAATCTCGAAGTTTTTGCGAGCGTTATCGAGGAGCCTGGGAATTCGTCTGATTGATAGTTCCCGGCAATCCGTGCTGACAATCAGAGGAGGGCGATTTTCTTGAGGACCGTGCTTTTATGAGGACCGTGCTTCCCTGAGGAACATCTTTATCTTGGCGCGAAAAATTCGGCGTTTTTCCAACGATTCCTCCTCTTCAGGCGTTGCGACTTGCACGACCTCAAGGGAAACTCAGAGCCAATGAAGTGTTCCAGCTGTGGTCATGTGAATCTTGAGGGGGCTCATTTTTGCTCACAATGTGGCCAAACCATGAAGTTAGAGGGGGATGAGCACCCCTGGATTGGTCAGCTCGTTGGAGGACGATTTCAGGTGACCTCGGTGCTGGGGCAGGGTGGTATGGGCGTTGTGTATGCTGGAGAACAGCAGATGGGTTCCGCTATCCGACGCGTTGCGATTAAGACGCTGCACACTCATTTGTCGTCTGATCCATCGGTGGTGGCGCGTTTTCACCGTGAGTGCGGCACTGTCGCTCAACTTGAGCATGCCAATACGATTAAGGTCTATGACTTTGGAGCCGAATCCGATGGCACTCTCTATATCGCGATGGAGTACGTTGATGGTCATTCACTAGAAGAGGTTTTAGATCGAGACGGCAGTCTTGCTCCTGGACGCGTACTGAAGATCTTTGAGCAAATTTGCGGTGCTTTACATGAAGCCCATGAGCAGGGAATTGTGCATCGTGACCTGAAGCCAGAGAATATCATCTTAACCGAGAAGTTGGGTGAGAAAGACTTCGTCAAAGTCCTCGACTTCGGCATTGCCTCCCGGTCGGAATCGGCGGATGCCCGGGAAGAAGCAAAGTTGACTCAGCAGGGCATGGTGCTGGGAACGCCGCCCTACATGAGCCCTGAGCAATTTACGGGTGTCGAGCTTGATAGGCGGAGCGATGTCTATTCGCTGGCTGTTTTGGCCTATGAAATGCTGACCGGGCGTTTGCCTTTTGAGGCCGACACGGCATGGCAATGGGCCACTCAGCATATGACGGCTCAGCCCTTTCCAATGGACGAGGTGCCGAGCGCTGCCGCTGTGCCCAGGTCGTTACGAAGCGTGATCATGCGCTCTTTGTCGAAGTCTTCTGATGAGCGTCCTGCAACAGCTTTTGAGTTGCTGAAAGAAATGCGTGAAGCGATGGCAGAGCCGGTTGTTGATCCAGCTCGTGCAACCATTGCGATGCAAGCGCCAAGTGTCGACTCTGCTCTTCGTCCTTCTCATTCTCAAGAAGTGTCTCAAATCGAAAATTCGGAGGGTTCGCCAGCCACACAGATGAACGCCTCGAACACTCAAGGGATCGAGAGACCGAAAAAGGCGATCTGGCCGTATCTGATTGGCGTAGCTATTCTATTTCCTCTTGGTTTTTTTGGTTGGCAGGCCGTCAAGGAGCCAACAGAGGGCAGTGATAACCTTCCGTCGCAAGTGGGTGAGGGGGTGACGGTGACTTCGGCTGAGCCTCTTGAGCAGCTGCCGAGTCCGGAGAGGCAAGGGCCAGAACCCTCTGATGCTCAGCCCTCAAGTGAAACGACTTCTGGCGACAAGGATAGCTTGCCTGAAAAAGCTGAAAATCAGCGTAGCGATCCTGCTGAGCCTGACGCTGCTGAGCCTGACGCTGAGAAGAAAGAGAGTAACGCAGCGGCTGTTTCTCCTTCGAAGCAGAAAAGCCCAGAACCGGCAAAACCAACGAAGCCGCGTCCTTCTAAAAATGCTGTAGAAGGCGACCCTCAAAAGTGCATTGCGGAGCTGAGGGCTGGACGATGGACCTCTGCTTATAAAGAATATCAGCTGAGCTCGAAGCGCGGAAAGTCAACCTGCGCCTCTCAAGCGCGGCGACAGGGCGCGGTTCAAGCCAATCGTGCCCAGCGCTCTGGTGATTGTGGTCAGGTGGCGACGATTGCTCGGATTACTCAGGCGATGGGGGTATCAACTGGGCGGGTGGAAAAGGCTCAAGCGAACTGTCGCTAGTTTCAGAATCGCGGAGATAGAATTCTGTGAGTTGCCTAAGAACCCAATTTGGGTTTCAAAATTGCTTTGCCGTTCTTCACAACAACATCGAAGTCAACTGACTTGCCGGCATGTTTTGCGCGCAGAGCCTTTTCCGTTTCACGGATTTTCCGTTCCAGTTTTTCGTAGCTTACATCTCTGGCTTTGGTGTCGCGTCGCGCCTTTGAGTACGCTTGGTGAAGGGCTTGGATGCGCTGCTGAGTCAGCGAGGCCTCTTTGCTTTCTGGCTGGACTCGCTTCTTAGCATCCGCTCTGGGCGCTTTGGGTGGTCGAGACTTTACCCCAAGACTATCGGGCCCTTGGGGGCTAATATTCTTCGTGAGCGCAGAACTTTTAGCCTGGGATGAGGGTGCTCCCGTGTCTCGTTTGCCCAGTTTTGCCAGGAGGCCTCCGCCTCGCCCGCTCGCTGTCGGTCTTGGGTTTGAGGGTTGAGCGAGGTTTGCGAGGCTTTCTGGGGAAGGAGAACTTGTGGCTGCAGTCAGCTTTTCTGCATCTGCAAGAGCATTTTGCATCTCTGCTTCGAGGTCGATATTTTCGTCTAAAAGATTTGTTAGATCCGACTCTGCTGATGCTTTCGCTCGGCTAGATATGCCGTCGTGTTGTCGAGGAATTTCCCCCAATTGCTCTCTTTTGAGTTCGTCGACACTACCTAATTTCTGTTCAGCGCGGAGCTTATGCTTGCGGTAGGTGCCGTTTTCTATCTCGCGACATGTCCGGCTCCAATATTGCTGCATCGTTGTGTAGCGTTGAGTGATGGTTTGGAACTTGAAACGCTTGGCGGTATTGCGAAATTTCTTCTTTCGTAAATCCGCAATGCGCTTTTCGACGGCCTTCCGAGCAATAGTTGGTTCAATGCGCTCGACCCCCATGAAATATTGTTCGTAAAGAGCGCGTAAACGGTCGATACTCGTCTCTAACTCAGAGAGTGCGACATCGATATTGTCTCGGACTACCGCCATTGATGCTACCTAAGTCAAACGGCGCGCGGCCATTTCAGTTCCTGAGCTTACAACCTTCTCGATCAACTAGCGAGCAGTGGTTTAGAAATGCTGGCGGCGCGCCACTGCGAAAAAAAGCAGCGGTGCGCCAATCAAAGCGGTGAAGACCCCCACGGGAATTTCGCGGCCATCGATGACCTCGCGAGCAAGCAGGTCGGTCAAGCACAGGAAGCTCGCGCCATAAAGACACGATAACGGTAGTAAGCGGGCCGGAGAAGGGTGGAAGGTCATGCGAATCAGGTGGGGAACGAGGAGTCCAACGAACGCAATGGGTCCCGCGAGGGCGCCGCTTGTGCCCACTCCCAGACAGGCTGCGATCAGGATCAGCACTCGAGTTTTGCGTGTCGACACACCAATCGATTGGGCCCAGTCTTCGCCCATGGCGAAACTGGAGATGGACCTTTTTTTTCCGATCAGCAGAGCGCAGCACAGGCCTAAGGGGAGCACCGCGAGAAGCACTTTTTGATAACCAAGTTGCGGTAGCTGACCCAGTGCCCATTGGCTGGAGAGAAAGAGTGTTCGTGCGTCGGCGATGGCATGAATTCCCTGGGCAAGAGCCCCACTCGCAAGGGTGATGGCGATTCCAGCGAGGAGGACTTCCTCCATGCGCGCTCCAGGTCTCAAGGCCACCGCGACAACGAGCCCGCTCGCTAATAATGCCCCCAGGAAGGAAAAGAGGGCGACGCTGGGAAGAATTAAAGCCGAGCTGAGCTGTACACCGCTCCAGCCCAGGGCGAGGGAAGCGAGGGCCCCCAAGGTTGCGCCTGCAGTTGTGCCAACGGTGCTCGGAGTCGCGAGGGGGTTTTGGAAAAGAATTTGAAAAGCAGCTCCCACCACCGACAAGGTCCCACCAATCAGCAGACCCATGAATACTCGTGGTACCCGCATTTGCCAGAAGATGAACTCACTGAGTTCGCTATGAGCTTGCAGGTCCCAATGAAGGGAAAGCCAGGCAGAAATCACCATGAAGGCGACTCCGACACCAGTCGAGAAGTATTCCCTCATCCTTCTCCCTTTCTTTCTCCAATTACTTCGGGGCTAGCTGAGGCTGTTGATTGCTCAGTCAACATAAATTGCGGAGCCAAGGGACTGCTCGATTTTAATGAGCTATAAGGCAATTGATAGAGGTTCTCTAGCTGTTGAGGCAGCTGAGGAGCATCGATTCTTTCGCAAAATTCTAATCGAGCATTCTTCAAACCTATCACGTTGACCTCCTTGGGGCAGGAAGGCTTTCCCAAGCTCGTCGAGGTGTTTTCGGCGGTCTCGTCGGGGATTCCCAACAAGGGTGCAAGCCGTAGATCGTGACTAATGAGAATCAGTGTTTTTGATCCTTGTTGAACGGCTTTCGCCAAGAGTTCGTAGGTTTGCTTTTGTCCCAGAGGGTCGAGGTGATTGCCTGGCTCGTCGACCAAGAGAATGGGTGCTTCTTGGGCTAAGAGTGCCGCAATCTGAACACGCTGGAGCTCTCCTCCTGAGAGCGAGCCAATATTTTTCTGGGCAAGATGGCTGCAGCCCGTCGATTCGAGGTAGGCGACTGCCTTTTTCTGGGCGATTCTTGTTCTTTCTTTGATTCGATATCTTGCTGCGCTCACTATATCGATGGGCAGGAGGTCTTTTTGCAGGTACGGGCGCTGGGGAAGCCAAGAAAGGTAAGCGGCTTTCTCCAGTGAACTAAGTTTGGTGAGGCATTTTTTCCCAAGATAGATTTTACCTTGGCTCGGTTCCTCGATTCCAGCGAGCATGCGCAATAAGGTTGATTTTCCCGCTCCGTTCGGGCCAATGACGATTTGAATAGACCCCGGGGAGAAGCTGAGCTCGATATTCTGGAGGCGATCAGAAAGCGATACATTCTCGACTCGTAGTTGAGTCCCCTCACTCATTCTGACTTCCAACCTTTTGTTATCTCTTGAAGAGCACGACTTGTGCGGAGCAGTCCAGGTCCCATGCTGAGGACTTCGGGGTGGCTTAGTACAGCAATTTGGCCATTGCCCAGCGCCTGAAGAGGCGAAAGCTTTTGATAGGATTGCAGAATTTTCTCCTCGGCTTCTTTGTCCGCAGAACCTTGCCGAAGCACCAATATGCCATCGGGGTTGAGCTGGAGGAGTTCCTCCAGGCTGAGCCGAGGAACGCCTTGAATCTCCTCTTGAATCGCATTCTGCAAACCTGCTGCTGCTAAGAGTCCGCCATGAGCAGAGTTTTTTCTGACGAAATAGGTCGAGGGGTCGCCCTGAGCGCTTTCCCAAACCAGGAGCACCTTCGGCGCTTGGGGGTTTTCCTTTTGGCCTAATTCTTTCTCGAGGTGCTCAGCCAGAGCATTTGCCGCCGTTTGTCGCTCAATTTTTTTTCCGAGCGCTCGAATCGACCCGGTCATTTCCCTGAGAGTGAGCCAGGCATAGTTATTCAGGGGAGCGATGGCCTTGAGCTGTTCAGCGCTACTACCGGCCAGATTCGTTGCTGCGATCCAAGTTGGTGCGACTCGGGCGATGGCCTCGAAATTGGGCGTAATGGCCGTGCCCAATTGAGGAAGAGAAGTAGGCGTTGAGCAATAATCGCTAACACCCACGAGCTTCTCTGTTGCCTGAAGCTCCTGAATGGTGGCTGTAATCGCGGGCGAAAGGGATGCGATTCTTTGTTTTTTCTTCTCGGGAGTTAACTCCGGAGATGTGGGCGCTCGAGAGCAAGCAAAGCAAAGCAAGAGCGAGACAAAAAACATGGAGAGCGCACTGAGCCTCTCCAGAGACTTCCACGGACCCGAGGGTGAGGTCCTCATCGCTTCGAACCTCGATTTCGCTCGTAGATAAGTCGCAGCCCTTCGAGAGTGAGGTTGGGACAAATTTCCATTGGCTCCTCACAATGTTTGCAAATTTGTTTGGCGAGGCCTCCGGTCGCGAGAATGGCGGAGTTCCCTCCTAATTCACGACGAATTTTTCTCACCAGCCCGTCCACCAACGAGGCATAACCGTAAACAACCCCCGATTGAAGAGCTGCCTCCGTGCTGCGACCAATGATGTGCTCGGGTTCTGCTATTTCAACTCGGGCAAGCTTTGCTGCGCGCAAAAGTAGGCCATCGAGACTGACTTGCACCCCTGGCACAATCACACCCCCAACATACTCACCAGCAGAATTAATGCAGTCAAAGGTTGTTCCCGTCCCGAAGTCCACGACAATGACTTCGCCTTTTACCTTTTCATGGGCTGCGATAGCATTCACAATGCGATCGGCGCCGACTTCCCGTGGGTTATCGTGATTAATTCTCAGGCCAGTTTTTAGCCCCGGTCCACCGACGATCAGCGGCTTCTGGGCTACGACTAACTCCACGGCTTGCGCAACTCGACTGGTAGCTTGAGGGACCACACTAGCTAATATCGCTGATTGAATTCTATTGGCGTCGATTCCTTTGAGCCGAAGCATATCTGCCAGCAAGATGGCGTGCTCATCGACCGTTTTACTTCTTTCTGTTGCGAGACGAAATGTACTTCGAAGGTTGTTCCCGTCGAAGAGTCCGCCGACCAGATTGGTATTGCCTATATCGAGAGCGAGCAGCATGGGCGGCTGTATTAGCTGGAAAGAGCTTGAGGGCCAAATACTCAGTTTTGACCGGGTGTGCTCGGGTTTTCATCGATCAAGCGTGCTGGACCCAGTGAGTCACCGCTGATCAGCTGTTCCCAAGGGCCCGTGATTTTTCCCACCTGGCTCCGCTTCGCGTAGAGTTGGGGCGCGCTCCCTAGGGTGAGCAGAAGAGAGCCGGTTTCTGCTCGGGGCAGTTCGGAGCCTAAAAATATGCTTGGCTGGAGAGGGAGACTGGGCGTCAGCCCGCGTGGGACCAAAGGACGAAACTCTCGATCGTAGAGACTCGCTCCTCCCAGTCCGAGTCGAAGGGCGAAGCCCTCTTCAGCGCTAGCGACCTGCCAAGTGTTCCATTTTCCCTCTTTGATTGCTCTCTTCCAAGAGTTTCCTAGTTCCGCAGGGAGTTGCGGGCTGAAACTCATGATGAGCGGACCCACCGGTGATTCGAATTGAACCTTCCAGCCAGCGCTAGGATGCTGGGGTTGAAGAGCTTCTTGAGCTAGCCGCTTTATTTTTTCCCGATGCTGGCGATTTTGTTTTGAGTGATGGTGGCGCGCCTGGGGCGCTGGTTGTCGACAACGGGTAGGCTTTTTTTGAATTTGACTGAGCCTGATTTCTGAGGCTCTGAAGAGCGCTCGGTCCTGTGCTTCGCACCATTTCACGAGGGCGTCTTGATATTTTGCGAGCTTGAGTTTTCCAATTAAGTTGATTCCCTCGGCGATGATTGATCGGTCTCGCTGGGATGGAAAAGCAATCAGCTCTGCGAGATCTGCTTCAAGGGTCGCTGATTCAAAGTAGG
>JAKVCH010000106.1 GCA_022447485.1 Polyangiaceae bacterium
AACCTTCGCGGCGGCTACCACCTCGATGGGTCACCTATGGTCGACTACGAAACAATGGCATTCACCGGGCCCTTTGCAGTCGGCGCCATGGTTGACCCAGAGGGACAGGAATGGCTGGACGCACTCTGGGAGCACTCCGTCCATCGTGAAAGCGAAAATTACTACGAAGACACTCTCAGAATGCTGTCTCTGATTGTATTGAGCGGCAATTGGTGGGGTCCCGACCGTGTTGCCCCGCTGTCCTGTGAGGGCCAAGGCAAATAAAATAGCTCTTCTCAGTATGCTTCGGCTGACTTGAGCTGCTATGTCCGCCCCAGCCTCTATGAGCATGACCTTGATGGAGCAAAGCGAAGCACTACATCGTCGAGTGCGCCTCTTCGCCGAACTCAGCCTGAATATTGATTCTGTCACGGCCTCCGGCAGCGAGTCATTCGAAGAACTCGCGCGCTCGATCGCCCAATATCAATACGAGGCTATCCCCGGGTTCCAGCGCCTCGTTGATGCACGAAACGCAGATATCAAAGACCTGGCCCAAATTCCTGCCCTTCCAGTGGACCTCTTCAGGATGACCCGCATTGCAGCTCATCCTGAAGAAATCGACAAAACCGTTTTCTACACAAGTGGAACCACCGGAAGTGAGCGAGGTGAACACCCCGTACGAGACCTACAAACCTATAACGAGCTGGCCCTGCGTTTAGGGCAAGCGGCACTCTTTTCTCATATCGACCGGGCGGTAGTGATCGCTCTGGGAGAATATCCGGGAAAGCGCCCGAGTTCCTCCCTCGGCCATATGATGGGTCTTTTTATGTCTCGGTTTGATGGCAGACCCATTCTCAGCGATCCGGCAGGTGCTCTCTTTCGCCCAGACTCTGAGGAGCGCTGGCTGGCCAACTCCCAAGGTATTGATATCAACAACCTTGAGAGGGCAGCTAAAATTGCCGTACATCGAAGTGAACCCTTGGTGATTCTGGCAACATCTTTTGCTCTTGTGGCTCTGCTCGAAGCACTAGATGGGAAAAGGATAGCAACCCCATCTCTGACGAGAATTATGATCACCGGAGGGTTCAAAGGGCGGACTAAAGAAGTCGGCGCTCCGGAGCTACGCGCAAGCTTAGCCAGGGCACTCAATACAGAGCAAGACCAGATGATTGGTGAATACGGCATGACAGAGCTGACCAGCCAGCTCTACGAGGACCAAGGAGGAGAACCCGGCGTCTTCTTTGCACCACCTTGGCTGCGCGTCGATGCAGTCTCCCCGGACAGTGGCGAAGTTCTTCCGCCTGGGCAGGCTGGGCTCGCTAGGTTCATCGACTTAGGAAATATCGATTCGGCCCTCGCCATCTTAACGCAAGACCAAGTACGCAGGCGGGAAGATGGTGGCATTGAGCTGCTTGGGCGAGCGCCTCAGGCTCCCGTTAGGGGCTGCTCTTTACCCTTCGAAGGACTGATCTCTTGAGTCTCCAAGAGCGACAAGAGCGTCTGCTTGCGCTACACGAGGCCGTCGCCCATATCGCTGACCCTCATCATACCCTGGGCATCGCCTATCGTCGTCGACTGCGAGAGTCTCACCCCCTCTCTGCCCCCAATTGGGAGACTGCCATCAATGAGTCGTTAGAGCATACAACGAGTCGCTCGGGCCTCTTACAGCTTTTAAAAATTGCCCCGCCTGCGCCAGCGGCTCACGTGCAGCTTGCCGGGAACGTCTTCTTGGGCGCCTACCGAGCCATCGCCCTTGCACTCGCACAAACAAGTCGAGTCAAAGTGAGAGCATCTCGGCGCGATGGCGCAATGGCTGAACTCCTCTTTGATGCGACTCGCGGGGCCTTCGAGCTCGTCGACGAATTGGATGCAGAGCCCGGGGATCATGTCTGGGCTTACGGCTCGGATAGCACATTAGAGAAACTCAAAGGTCAATTGCCGGCTGGCTGTCATTTACATCCCCATGGCTCGGGTATGGGAGTTGCTGTTCTATTCGAGCCTCAGACGAAGCCTGAAGTCGACCTGGACACTGCGGCGCTCGGTCTCGCACTGGACACTGCGCTCTTCGACCAACGAGGCTGCCTCAGCCCAAGAATGGTCATCGTCGAAGGCAGTCGACAGTATGCAGAAGATTTCGCCGATGCCCTCTACAAAGCCCTGGTTCAAGTGGAAGAAAGCATCCCGCGAGGAAAGCTAACATCCAGCGAGCAGGCTGATATCTTTCGTTGGGAAACGACTGTTTCTTACCTTGGAAGCAGCGCTCGAGCTGGAGCCGGAATGCTTTTCGTGGACCCTGAAGAAAATCGCCTCGTGGTCCCCCCGATTGGAAGGAACTTGCATCTCTGCGTGACCAGCAATGCCTTGGAACTCTTGCAACCGATCGGTGGGCAGATTACTAGTTTTGGTATCTACGGTACATCCAGCTTTCCCGCCCAATTTGAGGAAAAACTCAAGGGTCAGCCTTTAAATAGCGGCCTCATCGATAGTGGCGAGCGTCGCTTTAGCCCCTTCGGCAAAATGCAAATGCCCGCGTTTGATGGGCCTGTCGACAAAAGAGTCGGCTTTCGCTCCCTGATCATTTAGGAGCACTCCCTAGGATCATTTATTGGGAGCTCAATTCGTCTGGACCAGCGGTAGACGACGACGCTCGCGCGAAACCACGGTCAACTCACCCTGAGGCAGCGGCAACACCTGGTTCTTTGCATAAACGGCATGACGCCCGTTCTCTTTAAACCACTCAGCCACACTGGCAGTTCGATGCATCTTTTCAATCACCTGCCGGAAGCCCACGCCCGTGTTGTAAGCACAAAAGCTAATCTCCCCCATTTGTGTTCCATAAGGAATGATGCACATCTCAGTTCGCCGAAAGTCGTAGTTGAATAGGTCTTGAAACCACATGCCTGCGACGAAAAGGAAGCGCCATTCAAATTGGTCAGCGTCGCCTTCGCTGTCACCGACCTCATCGCCTGTCGCGCCCATCTGACTCATGGTTTGTCGGATGAGCTCCGCTAAACCATAGCCTTCAGGAGCATCCTCTGCCCGAAAGTTCCGCAAAAGAGAGAGCGCCATGCGCGCCATCATGCCTTTTTTGCCGAGGTTTGAATCAGCGATCGCGTCAAAGTCTTCCAAGACCTGCTCGATATCTAAAAACTGAGCAAGGGGGACAGCTTTCTTCGTCTTCTTGTTCACCAAAAGAACCGTCCCGATCCCACAATTCGGGTGACAACCACAATTCAAAGCGCCGAACTCTGCCTTCACGTCCTGCATATGATCAATCAGGTTGCTCATCGGGTTCATGGCACTTAAGGGATACCAATCCCGCAGCGGCTCAGTCACACCCAATTGATCGTGTACATCATGAGCCAAATGACTGAGTGTGTAGCGCTGCTTTTCCCGCAGTTCTGTTGAGATATCTTCGTCGCGCCCCGTAAAGCTGACGGGCTGAAATGCAACGACCGTGACCTTATCTGCGTTGTCGATTGCGAATTGAACAATCGGCCCGACCTGTTCGTTATTCACACCCCGAACAATCGTGACGACGAGCACAACATCGATACCAGCCGCCGCTAGGTTTTCAATGGCGCGCATCTTCACATCAAAGAGGTTCCCCACCTTACGATGAGAATTCGCCTGATTCGTGACCCCATCAAATTGTAGGTAGCAGAGGCGCAAACCTGCCTCTTTCGCGCGAAGAGCAAATTGCGGATCTTCGGCAAATGCGATGCCGTTGGAGGCGCATTGGACGCAGAAGTAGCCGACTTCTCGCGCATACTCAATTGCTCGGAAGAAGTGGGGGCTCAGCGTGGGCTCCCCTCCAGAAAACTGCACGCTCAATTGTCGCCGCGGCTTGATTTCGATGCTGCTGTCTAAGATCTGCTGCACGTCCCCCCACTCCAATTCGTGGACGTAGCCCACTTGATTCGCATCCATGAAACAGGGATCGCACATCATATTGCAGCGATTCGTTAGGTCGACTGTCAAAACAGAGCCCCTGCCATATTGAATACTGGAAGGACCATGGTCCCGCGCATCAATACGCGGTGCTCGAAAGTCTCGTCCCGGAAAAAGATTCTCGATACGCTCCAGAAACTGAGGATCCATCGCTATGACATCTTCAAACTTCCCATGGCGAGGACATTCCTTCACCATCAAGACCTGGCCGTCTCTCTCAAGAATCGTCGCCTTTATCTCCCCAGGATGCTCATGAAGAAATTGGTCCATGTCCATCTCGCCATTGACCACAGCATCCCGCGCTTCTTTGACACAACGCGGACAAAGGGAATCAGTCTCTCTCGGCCAGCCCAACGGCGGCTTGGTACGCTCCTTACGCTTCATCAATGGCGCCGGTGCCCAAGCGGGCATTTTGACCCCGTCTTCAGGCGTTCGTTCGGCGCCCTCTACCCAGGGCCAGGCTTTTTTCGCAATTTGCGTCAAAGCAGTTTCGGCACGACGAATCACGAATTGAGAAGCCGCCTGAGCAGTATTTGATAGTAATTTCGCCATAGGGAGAGAACCACGTCAGCCCTGATTGCTGGAAAAGGCAAGGGGAAGGCGTTGAAAGGTGGATTCTCCCTGAGAAATATTTCAAAGTGAGCGGGCCTGCGGAATTCAACGAAAAATCCACCCTTTCTTCTGGCTCGATTCGCCTCCATTTTGGTTATGCCTTCTCCTCTGCTCCTGCTCAGCGATACCCATCTTTCCAAGTCTTACGGGCATGCAACCGGAGAAGCGATGGCGACACTTATCGACCGCCACCCCAATGCCGAAATTATCTTTGTCGGAGATATTCTCGATCTGTCGCTCGAACCAGCAGCTACGCAAACCGGGGAGGCGGTTCGAGCAGCTCTCAGTCCTCACAAGAGCCTACGCGCGAGCCTTCGACAGCATCTTCGAGCAGGCGGCCGCCTGACTTGGATCCCGGGAAATCATGATGCTGGACTTGCTTGCGAAGACGCTCAAGAAGTTCTTCGCCAAGAACTTTCTGCTCCGGCCCAAGACAGCGTGAACGTTGAGCAATGGTTTTCTCGACGCGGAGAGCTCCACCTCGAGCATGGTCACCTCTTTGATCGCGATTGTCGTACGCCTCATCCGCTCGCAGAATTTGATCCGCGCACCGAAGGACTCGGGACTGCATTGATGCGACGATTCGTAGCGCCAAATGATGCACTCGTCTTCGCCCACGCTCATACGACAACTCCGACCAGCGGACTCTGGACAGCTTTTGCTCGCTGGGGTCTCCGTGCCCCCGTGATTATTTATAACTATTTTCACACAGCTTTTCTTCTGCTGAATGAGGCCAGACAGAATCCCAAAAGGTTTGAAGAGATTCGTCGACAAATGGACTCCTCTCTCAAAGAGCACGCACAAAATACGGGTGTTCCAGAGGAATTGCTTTCAACTTTAGTACAAAGAGCACCCTCCCCCACGCACCAAAATTTTTCTAGCCTCTTCTTTCGACTCTATTTCGATAGAATTTTTTCAGGTCTGGCCGTCGCAGCAGGAATCGGTGTGCTGATTTCGAAAGGGATACTTCATTCCACGGAAGACCAAACCACTTTCGTGAGCCATCTCAGCAATGCAGCTCTCTTAGCCGCGGGAGTCGGTGGCGCCTACTTAACCCAAAGCCTGCTTCGAGAGCCCGCCCGCTACGGTCAGGGCCCCGCTGATGCGTTGGAAACTTCTGCAGGGCTGGTGCAGAACCACACCCAAGCAGGACAGATTATATTTGGACATTCGCACGTTGAGTGTCAAACCCCTCATTATCTGAATCTAGGCTCATTTGGCTATGGTGCGACACGCCCCTATGCACTCGTCGATGCCAGCGGACGGGCGACACCTTTCCATTTTAACGCCTAAGTTCAGACCCAAACGCAGTCCATCCTTCCAACGCTAAGAGGCCAGCCTTCTTATCAACCCCACCCGTGTAAACGCCCAACTGACCGCTGGCTGGTAAGACTCGATGACAAGGGAGAACTACAGGGCATGGATTACGCCTCATTGCCGAGCCGACAGCCTGCGCAGCTCCCGGGAAGCCAGCTCGCCTTGCCAGCTCTCCGTAGCTCAGCACCTCTCCATCGAGCGTCTTTTGTAGCGCACTCAACACAGCTCGTTGAAAAGGGGTTGTCATTAATCCATCATCAACTTGGAATTGCGGCCGAGGAGCCGCATTGTTGAGATAAGCATCAAGCTGCTGGGCAACGACTCCCCTTGAGGGTTGCGGAAATCCCGAGTCCAAAACCGAAAAGCCCCTCTCTTTGAGGAGCTTTTCAAGAGCAGGCCGTGCACGCCAACCGCCCCAGGCTGTGGCGAAAACTCGCCCCTGACTTTCGGCGACACCGAGAACGCCCCAAGGCGTTTGGATTTCGGTCTTCTGCACGAATTAAGGCTTAATGACTCGGGTTCCAGCTGGAGGTACGAACGTGAACTCTTTTTTGTCGACAGGCAGATTGACGGCCGGCTGAATAAAATCAAACCGATTCGTATTGCGTTGAGCGTCAATCATCATCACTCGCCGCACCTGATACGTGGCAGGATCAATATAAAAGAGAATCTTTTGGAATGCTGGCGTCGCCTGCTTCGGTACGCCTAAAAGAACAAACCCACCCTCATAACCCACTTGGCCAGCATCAATCTTCTTGAGAGCAAACTCATCCTTAATCTTTCCTCCCCCGAGGAGAAAGGATAGCGCTGCTGGGTACTGGCTTTTATCGATACGCTGATCGAAAAGCTGTTGGTTGTCTTTTTCGTAGACTTTAATGCGTTGACCGTCGGAGACGACACGATTGCCGTTTTTATAGCGCCAGCTCATCTTCCCTGGTTTCAGAAAAACAACATCGCCCTGGGATTCCTTGGTCTTGTCGTGAGCAGCAATATGGTAACGCTGTTTGAACTTCGCTCGAAAGCTCTTCGTGCGATCGTAAAAGTTCTGCACGCGTTCAGCTAATTCATTCGCGCTCAACGACGCGCCTACGCTTTTCTTCGCGTCTTTCGGACCCGCAAGGGCGAGCTCCTCACCCAAGATCGGAAGACTAGAAAAGGCGAGCGATGCCACCAAAAAGCCTCGCAATAGTCTTCTCGAGGAAGTCCGGGCTCGAAGGGAGGTCGTTGGGGTCGGAGTTTCAATCATAGTAGAACGCATCGGGAAAAAGCTGCTGAATCGCCGGGACCATGGTGAATCCAAAGCTCGCGACGATCGAGGGTGATGGATTAGCATACGATCCCCAGGAGCCCCAGCTTCCTCCGCCGCCCAAAGACCTGGCCCCCTACCGCTCCTGCGCTCTCAAAGTGGGCTCCAGGCGCCATCAGAAAAGCCACTTTTTCTAGGAAAAGGCCGAGCAGGGCTAGCTCGATTGATTTCGACGAGCCTTCGTCCGAGCCAAGGCTGCTGCAAAATGGGGAGCGACTTTCTTGCGACGGTTCTTTTTGCTGACTTGCTCGGCAACGATCGCTCTTGGGTCTCTTTTTAGTTCGGTGATCGCAATTGCTAGAGCATCCGAGGCATCCAAAGGTGGGGCCTTTTCCAGACCCAAAAGAGCGCAGACGATCTGTGCGACCTGAGTCTTATCGGCTTGGCCGTGTCCTGTCAGGCTCCTTTTGATTCGAGCCGGCGCATGCTCACGCACAGGGATGCCAGCACGCTGCAGCAGCATCAGGACAACTCCCCGAGCATGCCCCAACTTTGCAGCAGATTGAGCGTTCTTGTCGAAGAAGATGCCTTCTACCGACCCGACTTCAGGCTCATAATCATGAATAATCTTTTCCAGGCCTTCCGCTAAAAGGACGAGACGGGGAGCCAATTCCTCACTGCAATCTAAGCGAAGCACACCGTGGCCCAAATGCAGCAGACGCTGACCATCCCGTCGCACCACGCCCCAGCCCAGACGCCTGGTCCCAGGATCGATACCAATCGCAATCACTTCTTAGGGCTAACAGCTCCACAGCGCCACGACCAGTGAAAACGCATTGCTTGCGAGCTGCGTGCAATGAGAGCTCCGATCCTGGGAGCCCTCATTGCACGCAGCCAAGCTCCGATTCGAGGAGTCCTCTCTGCGGCGAGCACTGCCGATCCAGCTCCGCGCCGACGGGGCTCAGGGGTAGATCGGGCTCAAAGGCAGAGAACCTTAGCGCACAATCTGTGGTGGGATCTTAAACTCATCCCAGGCCGGCGTCAGATTCGATGTGCTGCTGTTCTGATTCCAAATATAAACAGCTGGATAGGAAGTGACTGACTGATCTGCCGCCACGTAAACCGCCGTCAAGTAAAGCTGCGAAGAGCGAGTGTCGAGCTCCACCGGTGTATAATAGTCCCGGGGAACGATAAATGTGCCGTCGTAGGCTCGGGCGGAGGAAAACACCAACCAATAGTACTTACCGCCAGCGGCGTCTGTCGACACAGAAGGGGACCATTTCGGCCAACTATTAATCACATTATCAGCGCTCTCACCCGTGCAGACAGGCGGCTGATTCGCGATGAGGTTCGTGGGTGTTCCGCCTGCCGCTGCAATAACGTTGATCTGACCATCTGGTCGATAATAAATATAGCCGTCGGTCCCTGCACGATTGTAGGCGATCAGCTGATCGTCAGCAGAAAAGTCGGGATAGTACTCAGCAACTCCTGGGTCGGAGGCGCCCGGCACCTTTGTCGCAGGTCCACCGGCGCCATCATTGAACGGTACGGTGTAGAGATCGCTTTCTGT
>JAKVCH010000107.1 GCA_022447485.1 Polyangiaceae bacterium
GTTAAATCGATATGAGCCTCGCGCGTCAGATGGTGCTTTGATAAAATAGCGTTACCGTAACCACCTTTTTTGAAACGGTGCTCACGGTGAAAGAGCAGGTGAGGGTAGCCTAAATCCGTGGCTAACTTTTCGGCTTGAAGCTCCTCTTTTGCACCGGGCCAACCGTCCGCGACTTCTTGAAGTAGTAAGAAGTCCGCATTGAGGCTGGAGAGAACTTCGGCCACGCGCCCCAGTTGATAGCTGCGATCGACCCCTCCAATTCCCTTGTGGATATTCCAACTGACAACCCGCACTTGCATGGCCTTCAGTCTAGCTGAATTCGCGCCAACGACGAAAAAGAGACCGTTTGCCGCTGCTTTTGTCTTTCATGACTCTATCGAGCTAGTCACTTACCTCTCCGCGCGCAGGGTGGTATAGGTCCTTGCGCCTCATGAGTTGAGGGGAAAGACGTTAAGTATATCAGATGATCGACGAAGTTTTATCCGAGTTAAATTCAGCCGTGGCTAAATCTCAGGAAGCCTTGAAGCGTGAGTTAGGAAAGTTGCGCACTGGGCGGGCTCACCCTGGAATGCTCGACTCCGTGAAAGTCGACTACTACGGAAGCTTGACGCCGATCAGTCAGATGGCAGCCATCGGAGTCCCTGAGCCACGGTTGTTGACAGTCAAACCTTGGGAAAAAAATCAGGTGCAGGCTATCGATAAGGCCCTGCGCGAAAGTAACCTTGGGCTCAACCCTCAGTTGGATGGCGACTTGATTCGGGTTCCCGTTCCCCCCTTGAGCGAGGAGCGCCGCAAAGACCTAACGAAGATTGCTAAAAAGCACGGTGAGGACTGCAAAATTGCTTTTCGGAAAGCTCGTCACGATGCAAACGATTTTCTGGCAAAGATGAAGTCTGATGGTGACGCTGGCGAAGATGAGATCGAGCGAGCAAAGAAGAAAGTCGATGAAATTGTTTCGAGCGCTGGCTCTCTTGTTGACAGCAGTGTTCAGGCCAAAGAAGAAGAAATTTTAAAGGTCTGAAGCCTTATATAGGTCGAGCCACGTGGGGGTCGGAAAGTGTGTTCGGAGAAGCGCGCTGAAATCCGGCTCCTAATCATTGGTGGGTCGCTCTGTTGACACAATTGAGTCAGCGTGAAAACCTCAGTAGATGGTGCAGCGGGACAGATATGTTTTGAGTTTCGCTGAGGTGAACTTGTGATGCGAGCAGTTGCAGCAGGCCTGACCGATGTTGGGCTACAACGGGAGCACAACGAAGATAGTTTCGTTGTTGCGGATCAACATGATCTCTTCGTCGTGGCTGATGGCATGGGCGGTCATAAAGCGGGCGACGTGGCCAGTAAGATGGCTACTGAGACCATGGTTGATTTTTTTGACACGGTTGCGAGCGAAGACGTGACTTGGCCTTTTTCTTTCGACCCAAGCTTGTCGGAGGAAGAGAATCGTCTTCTCACCGGTGTGCGCTTGGCTAATCGACAGATTGTGGAGTTTGGTAATCAATCCGTGGAGCACCAGGGTATGGGAACCACGATCGTGGCTGCTCTATTTTCACCCGCGCGCCGTCGGCTTTACGTTTGTCATGTCGGTGACAGTCGTGCCTATCGCATTCGAGGCGATAAAATTGAGCAAATCACGCGCGACCACTCGCTCGTGAACGATTATCTTTCGGCAATGCCCGATATGACGGAAGAGCAAATGAGTGAACTTCCTAAGAACGTGATTACTCGAGCATTGGGGATGCAAGAGCAAGTTGCGGTTGATTCAGGAGTGTTTGACGCCGAAATAGGAGATGTCTACTTGATTTGTAGTGATGGCTTAAGTGGCATGATTGACGACGAGGAGTTGCGGACCCTGAGCACCGCGTCCAAGGATCTCGATGCTGATTGTCGCCGGCTGATTAATGTTGCTAACGCCCATGGTGGCGAAGATAACGTTACAGCGCTGCTCATCCGTATTGAAGAGTCTAATCAGGAGGGGTATCGAGCAACTCTTCCCGACGGCGTCACTAGCTGATGAGCCTTCTCGCACTGCAGATAACAAAGGCAGTGCACGAGGGAACTGCCCTGCACCAGTGAACGGCACTGGGCTAGCCTAGTACATTGCTCTCTGAGCTACGGCAGATGCCCAACACGCATCGGAGGCAGCGCCTAGGAGGCAGAGCCTAGGAGGCAGCGCCTAATAGGCAGAGCCAGACATTGCAGCCTGGCTCGCAAATGATTCTCAGCGAATCGTGCAGTTTTCCATGATGACCGTGCCGTAGTGCTCACAGAACGAATTAGACTGAGCCTTCGACTCAACGCTCGCTGCGCAGCTGTAGGTCATCCACACTTCGCCACTATCGGCATCAATTCGCAGTGAATTGGGGTTTCCGTCGGCGTCTTGTAGCGGGCTTGCTGCCTTAAAGGTGCAATCCGTACCTTCCCGAGGCGAAACGTTGCCGCTAACGCCGGTGAAGGCGACAGCCTCTCCACGGCCGACGCCATTGACCAGGTTGAGTTCTGCATCGACTCTTAGACTTGTGGGAGTATTCCATCGGTTTCCGCCAAAGACGAAGTCACTGGTATTGGGGCCTCGATATTCAATCTCGAGGGTGACGTTGTCGCCGTCCTTGGTCATGACACAGCTGACTTCATACTCATCGTTCTCGCCGTCGAAGACTGGCTTGCCAGGGTCGATGGGATCGCCACTACTCGGAGGTAGCTCTGGGGCATTATTTTCCTCTACTTCCGCTCCAAGCGTTTCGTTGAAAACTGTTCCGTAGTTCGCAATCGCTCCCCAGGTTGCATTCTGGCAGCTAAAGCCATCTGGTGCTGCTGAGCTCTGGCGCGTTGCAAAGTGACTTCTTCCCTTCGCAATAGGGTCTGGAGCATCGCTACAGGCCATGATGGCAAGAGGGGCCAAAATTCCGAGAAAAAGAGAGCGGTAAGTCATTTTCATCAAACTAACACTGACGGTGAGACTGTAAAGGGGAAGCGTTGTGTTTCCAGCAGCTCTTTTTTCTATCGCCTTGAAGTTCCGTAAAAAATTTACGCTAGGGTCAAATTGTGAAAAAATTCATTTATGAACCTTGATTCCTCCCCCTGAGCCGCGCTAGATGCTCGCTCCCCGGTCGGAAGCCGGGAGTGCTCTTCGAAGCACTGGAGCTTTTTGCTCCTGGAGCCCATGGTGGGTGTAGCTCAGTGGTAGAGCGCCGGATTGTGGCTCCGGTTGTCGCGGGTTCAATTCCCGTCACTCACCCCAAGAAACCCCGCTCGCGGGGTTTCTGTATTTTGTGGTTGACGATTTCAAGCCGATTTCTCGACAACACCTATGCGATAGCCTTTGACGATTTCCGACCATGTGAAGCGTCGTCGTGAGTATGCGTCAGAGGCGTCTGCTGGGAGGAATTCCTACCTTCAGCCAGGGGTTTACCTTCCCGATGCCGATGTTAACCTCTTTTCGTGGGTGCGGGGATGCGGTTCTCGTTCTGCATGAGGAGGTGGAGAATAGATGCGTTCAAAGATCATCTTAGTGAATGGTGGCATCATCTTGGTGCTGTCGCTCTTGACGTTTTTCTTGCTGAAGACGTCGATTGCGGCGACGATTTCCGATCCATCGGAGGTCCGAAAAGACTTGCTTCGCGTGACTCAAGCGGCTCGAAGTCAAGTTGCTCTGGATAGCATGCGCTCGTTGCGCTGGGCGAGTGAGCAAGCGCAGCTGCAGTCTGCGTCTGCCGTCTTTACCGCCGGCACGAAAGAGGCTCGCCAAGAAGCAGCTACCGAAGAGGCCAACCATGTCATCGAGCGCGCCGCATTGCAGGAAGAGCTCAGAGGCATCAGTCCGACAATGGCTCTCTTCATCAACCAGCAAGGGGTCGTGATGGGTCGAAACGGATCGCAGCTGATGCGCGGCGAGAATCTGCTCGACTATTATCCCAAGATACGTGCAACCTTGACTGATGGTCGCGTTTTCACTGATTCTTGGGTGAACCAGGCTCGAGATGAACAGTTTTTGGCGGCCTACGCGCCCGTAAGAAGAGCAGGGGAGGTGGTCGGCGCCTTGGTCATTGGTACTCCAATCAATGACGCCCTCCTCACGAGAGCCTCAGATTTGACGTCAGGGCAAAGCGTAGCGGTCTTTATTTCGAGCGAAGAGCTTCCGTTAGCAGTCGGTGGAGCCCCTTTAAATGGCTTTCGCGCCTCAGCGGTCATTGATGCCGTGCACGATGCAGAGGCAGGTCAAACCTCCTACGCCTCCACAGCGGTCGACGGTCGTCAATTCGTCGCCTTGCCGCTTCATGGCTACGGAGAGGGCGCTGTTCTGGTAGGAACTTATCCTGTTTCTCCCTTACCAGGTTTGAATGGTTTGCTGTGGCCTGTTTTTGCAGTCGGACTCTTAGGTGTGATTTTGGTTGGTGCTGGAGGCATTTTTCTTGGAAATTATATTTCACGCCCGGTGGAAGACCTCGAAGAGGGCCTACTGATGGTGATGAATGGCCAGCACGATATTCGTTTCGAGTTGGAGCATGACGAGCTGGGCGGCTTGGTTTCGCGTCTGAACGGATTGTTGTCTTCGCTATTTGATGATGACCACCCTGAGGACTGAAAGGTCGACTCATCGATCAGGCTAAAATGAATGAATTTTCCTCTCAGGACCGGAGGCGCTTTTTCATTTTTTGCAGACAAGCTATGAGAGCCCCAGCTTGGCGCATTTACTCCAAGCAAAAGGTATCATGGGAATTTTTGGATTATTCAAAAAGAAAGAGCAGGCTTCCGCTGGCTCGAAAGATTTGGCTCGTTACCGAAAGCTAGTTGCTAATCGACTTTCGCAGGACATCGACCGTCAGGATGCGTTGCGACAGCTGAGTCAGATGAAAACGCCGGAAGCTGCTGGCGTTTTGCTGACTCGTTTTTCGTGGACATTGAATCCGACAATCACGGATCACGAAGAAAAAGAATGGGCCGTCGATGGAATCGCGGCTGCGGGGAAAGAGGCGATCATTCCACTGCGGGAATTTTGCAAAGCTTCAGAGTCCCTTACATGGCCGATTAAGGCTTTGAAGCGGATTGTCTCGGATGGTGAGGTGGAAGAGGAGCTCTTGGCGATTCTTGATCAATTCGACACCGACTACACCCGTAACCCAGAGCCCAAAGTTCAACTTCTCCAGGCTTTGAACGACTTTCCCTCCGATGATGTTCGTCTGGCTGTAGAGCCTTTTCTTTTGGATATTAACGAGGAGGTCAGGTTTTGTGCAGTACCGACTGTTCTGACCGCTGATAGCGAGGACTCAGCCCTGGCCTTTGTTGAGGCGTTAGAAGACGAGGAATCCTTGAGGGTGAAAAATCGTATCGCTCTCGGATTACGAGATAAAGAGTGGTGCGTTCCAGAAGAGCAGCGAGAGAAGTTGGCTGAGCATCTTCCTCCTGGTTTTCAAGTGGACAGTGCTGGTCGAGTGCAGGGCGATAGCGCCAACTAATTATCCCAGCAGATTCAACGAAAAAGGGAGAAAGCGTTGCGCTTTCTCCCTTTTTTAGTTTCATCGCCAGATCGTCTTGCTGACGGATCGTCTTGGTGCCTGATGAGGCGATGATGACTTCATCATTCAGATGTGGCGTAGTCTGTTGGCAGATACATGTTAAAGCTAAGCGTTAACATCTGGTTAAAGGCGAGTTCACGATCGTCTTCATTGATATTCCCATCCGGAAATTCTGCATTAGGACCACCACCAGCCACGTCAAATCCGCCAGCGTTCCACTTGAAGGGTAGACCTCTCCACTCTGCACCTACCGATGTCCACTTACCGGTAAAGAAGGTAAATCCGAGTCCAAAGGTTGCGGAAACGAGGGTTCGACTTTGCGCCGCAAAGCTGGACGCTTCGGTACAGGTGCCATCACAGAAGGCTCTCTCATCCACACCAACAATCGCTGGTCCGGCGAAAACGTAGAGATCCGCATCTACGAAGATGTTTCCAAATAATCCGAGCTTTCCACGGAAGGGAACAGCGGTAAGCTGTGGTGATACGATCCAATTCAGGTTTGCGACCTGTTCTTTGAAGTCATCACCTAAGTTCACGTCAGTGAGCTTACATTCCAAGTCCCAAGGGGCGTTGGCACAATCACGTCTACCGTTGACACTTTGGATCTCATTCGTGAGGTTGGTGTTCATTTCGAGGCCAACCATTGAGCTTGAAAAGCCCGCCCAAACTCCCGCCGATAGCCAGTCAAAGATGCCGTAGTTGGCTCGCACGCCGACGAGAATATTTCTCCTGTACTTGTCAAGCAGGGTAAAGCTCAGGCTCGGAGTGAGCTCTAAGCGCCCTTCCCTATACAGTCGGAGTTTACGAACTGCAGGTTGACCTGCGAGTGGCCCGGTGATTCGAATTTCTTCCGCAGAGGCCTCTTGAGGCGCGGCTACTAGCAATGTGCCCGCAGCCAGAAGTCCGGCCAAAAGAGCTTTCAGTCGAGAAAAGCTTTGATTCGATTGAGTCATTGCTTTGCGATTATTAATATTCGTCATCGTCATCCTACCCAATTCTGAAGAGCTCACTGAGCCGCTCCGGTTGTGTCTGCACCGGCCTTGGGAAGGCGGTAGTCAAAGGAGAAAGGAACGAAGACCGAGAGTCCAAGCTGAGCCTGAACGTTATTTGTCAATGAAGAGTCACCAATCCAAGTAGCTTCGTCTGTTGGGTTGTCTTCGTCGATCGTGGTGCTTTCCAGTTGGTCGACAAAGATATAGTCGCGCAGCTCTGCAGACACCGCGATGTAGCGGTTGACAAAGATCTTCAAACCAAGGCCTGCATTGAAGGAGATCTTCGGCTTGTAATCAAAGCTGCGGTTATCCGGGTCAATCACGGGAATGGGGCGTGTGCTGATAGCGCCAATACCGCCGACTACGTAGACGTCGTAGTGGAAGATGAAGCTTCGGAAACCTGCGAACTTACCGTTTGCTGGTACGTAGGTGAAGTTAGCCGCAGCTTGCCATTGGTACTTAGTGAGAGGCACACCGACGCGTGCCGCTCTACGAACCTGGGCGTTGAAGGCCTGCTCCTGATTGATATAATATTGTCCACTGAGACCAACAGCCATCACCTCATTAATGTAGAAGTTGACGCCTAAGCCTGGTCCCGGGTGGCCAACGAATTGGTCGTTGAACGTGAATCCCCAAAAAGGTTGCAGCTCGACACGATGGCGCTTCAAAATGAACCGCTGCTGAACCGCCTTGACGGTTTCGGGCAAGGGCTTCTTCGCCTGCTCGACCATATCGATCTTTCTGCAGGCGTCGGGATCGAGCTTACAAAACTCCTCTTCGTCCACGTCGTCATCAAAGCCGTCTTCGGAGAATTCACTTTCGTCAAATTCGCCTTCGTCGCCGCTGACCTCTTCTGCTTCCTCGTCTGCACCTTGGGCATGCGCGATTGTGGGGGTGGCCCACAGGGTCGCTGCAGCAAGGAGCGCGATGCGAGTATACTTCATCCGATGCCTCTTATTCTTCGTTTCTTGGGTCGCTAGGTTCAGCATTCCGTTGTGGTTTGCTGACATCACAGGTTCACGTGCTTCATAAAGAGAGTGAGTGCTCACGCTTCTTAGACTGAAGTGCAACCCATGAAAAGGATTGAGTTATTTTCGTGGTCCGAAATAACGCGGGCAGACTATATCACTCGCGCATTTCGAATTTCAACAAGCATAAAATTATAGTTTGAGCGGTATTGGGTCAATTTTCGCCACCGAGCAGCGCTTCTACGAAGGCTCCGGTGTCGAAATCATGAAGATCTTCTGGGCTCTCTCCGACGCCGATATAGCGTACAGGAACCTGTAAAGTGTCACAGATGCCCAAAACAACACCACCTCGAGCAGTCCCGTCGAGCTTCGTCATGACGAGGCCGCTGAGGGGCAAAGCCTCCCGAAATTCTTTTGCCTGAGCCATGGCATTTTGTCCATTTGTCGAGTCAATCACCAGTAGGACCTCGTGGGGAGCCCCCTCAAGAGCCTTATTGGCAGTTTTGGCAATTTTTGACATTTCCTGCATCAGGTTCGTTTTGGTGTGGAGACGACCAGCCGTATCCGCCAGCAAAACATCTACCCCGGCTTCTTTGGCACGGTCGATTGAATCAAAAAGCACGCTGCTAGGATCGGCGTTGTCTTTCCCGGCAACCACCTCAACTCCAATTCGGTCGCCCCAAGCCTTGAGTTGATCGACTGCGGCCGCTCGAAATGTATCTCCGGCAGAAAGCATGACGCTTTTGCCTTCTTTCTGAAATTTCTGAGCCAGCTTGCCAATGGTTGTGGTCTTACCCGCACCATTGACGCCGACGAAGAGTACGACGGTGGGCTGTTGAGAGAGTTCGATTCCACCGGCCTTGCCCTCAACCTCAAGAATTGACTTCGCTCGAGCCCGGAGTGCGTCCCAGACCTTTTCTTCCTGATTAAGTTCACCTTTGGAGAGTCGCTCACGCAGCTCATCGAGAATCTTCTCAGTCGTTTGGACTCCAACATCTGAAGTGAGTAGTACTTCCTCTATTTCCTCGGCAATGTCGGCGTCAATTGTTCCTTTGCCGCCGAGTAGCGATTTAAGCCGGCCAAAGAAGCCTTCTTCATTGCGTGAGCGAGCAAGGCCTTTACGTAGGCTTTGTAATTGGGCTCGGTGTTGAGCAGAGGGCGGGGCAGGCGTTAGATCCCGACTAGGAGGTGGACTC
>JAKVCH010000108.1 GCA_022447485.1 Polyangiaceae bacterium
ATCCAATCGCAGGCCTTAATGACGTCGAGGTTATGCTCAATCACAACCACGCTATTCCCCCCATCGACTAGGCGCTGAAGCACCTCAAGCAACTTTTGAACGTCCGCAAAGTGAAGGCCTGTCGTGGGTTCGTCGAGGATGTAGAGAGTGTTTCCTGTTGCCTTTTTCGCGAGCTCTCGAGAGAGCTTGATGCGTTGGGCTTCGCCGCCTGAGAGAGTGGGAGATGGCTGGCCGAGGTGAAGGTAGCCGACGCCGACTTCTACGAGTAGCCTGAGGGGAGCGGCAATATTGGGGTGCGCTGCGAAGAGCTCGAGAGCCTCTGCAATCGAGAGCTCAAGAATGTCGGCAATATTCTTACCACGGTAGCGAATATCAAGCGTACTATCGTTGAACCTGCGGCCTTTGCACTCTTCACAGGTCACATAGACATCTGCCAAAAAAATGCATTTCTACCTTCCTGACACCATCACCCTGGCAGGCTTCACAGCGGCCGCCTTTCATATTGAAAGAAAACCGACTTGGGGAATAGCCACGGGCTTTCGCTTCGGGGATTTCAGCAAAGAGTTTACGAATATCGTCGAAAACTTTCACATAGGTTGCAGGGTTTGAGCGAGGGGTACGACCAATCGGTTTTTGGTCAATATCAATCACCTTATTCAATTGCTCCAGACCATGAATACGCTTGTGCTCACCAATGGTGTGGCTGCCGCCATGAAGTTGGTGAGCTAAAGCGGGGAAGAGGATTTCGTTGATGAGAGTACTCTTTCCTGCACCCGAGACGCCTGTGACGGCTGTGAATACGCCGAGAGGAATCGTCACATCGATCTTTTTGAGATTATTCGCGGAAGCGCCTTCGATGGTCAGGGTTTGCTTAAAGTTCCGGCGTTGAGGGGGTAGCGTGATACTTTTTCGACCAGATAGGTACGCGCCTGTCTCGCTTTTGGTGCACTTTTCGAGTGCTTGGGGGGTGCCGGAAAAGATGAGTTCGCCGCCCTCTACGCCTGCGCCTGGGCCGAAGTCGACGACATGATCGGCGGCGCGAATGGTGTCTTCATCATGTTCGACGACGACCACAGTGTTGCCTATATCGCGCATGCCCTCCAGGGTTTGGATAAGCCTGTCATTATCTCTTTGGTGTAACCCGATGCTCGGTTCATCGAGTACATAAATCACTCCTGTCAGTTCCGAGCCAACCTGGGAGGCGAGGCGTATCCTTTGGGATTCGCCGCCAGAAAGGCTAGGGCCAGGCCGATCAAGCGCTAGGTAGCTGAGTCCAACACGCTCAAGAAACCCGAGGTGGCTATTTACCTCCTTTAATATTTCTGCGGCGATTTTTTGCTGGTTTTGGTTGAGCCTCAGGCTTTTGAAAAATGCCAGCGCGTTGCTGACCGTTAAAGCGCTCAACTCGTCGATCGACTTGCCTTGGACCATGACGGCGCGGCTTTCTCTCCTCAGGCGAGTCCCGTTACAGGAGCGGCAGACACCTGTGCCAAGGTATTGAGAGTGACTCTTTTTCGCTCTCTCCGATTGACTCTCGCTGAGGCGACGCATGAGGCGAGGTAGAACTCCCTCCCAGCGCACGTTGAATTGTCCTCCACCTGTCTTTGACTCCCAAGTGACCGGATAGCGTTTTTCGCCCGTGCCGTACAAGATCGCTTCTCTGACCTTTTTCTTGAGCTTAGAAAATGGAATATCGAAGGGCACCGCTAGGTGCCTTAAGATCTGGTAGCGCGTCCCATTACCCCATCCTTTGGTCTTCTTTGAGATATTGATTCCCCAGGGGGCGACTGCTCCCTCGTCGATGGTGAGTGATGGATCCGGTACGACCCGATGAGGATCCATAGCCAACTGGGTGCCTAAGCCGGCGCAGTCCGTGCACATCCCTTGGGGGCTATTAAACGAAAAGCTTTGGGGAGTGAGTTCTGGGTAAGATTGCCCACAACAGGCAGCACTTCGGGAGAAGAGTTTGTCGTAGCTCTTTCCTCCACCGCGGCTGACCATGGCAATCAGCTCGCCCTTACCTTCGTCGAGAGCCTTTTCACAGCTTTCATTGAGTCTTGATTGGGGTGTCTGTCCAATGACGAGGCGGTCAATCACAATTTCGAGATCGTTCTTTTTTCTCTTATCAAGAGCTTCTAATTCTTCGCTATCAACAATTTCTCCATTGAGGCGTAGGCGGACGAAGCCTTTTCGCTTGGTCTCGGCAATGAGTTCTCGATGTTCGCCCTTTCGATTTTTGAGTTGAGGGGCGAGTAAAACCACACGACTATTGGCG
The DNA here is from genome assembly GCA_022447485.1 of Polyangiaceae bacterium. GTDB lineage: Bacteria > Myxococcota_A > Polyangia > Polyangiales > Polyangiaceae > NIC37A-2. The sequence continues at coordinate 2,276 of JAKVCH010000108.1, forward strand.
GGCAGGAGCGTTAGCTCTAAGGCAATTTGCTGAGCGGATTGCCCTTTGACTTTTTTTCCACATTGTAGGCACAGTTGCTGACCAACTCGAGCATAGAGCAGGCGGAAGTAATCGGCGATTTCGGTGATAGTGCCGACGGTCGAACGGGGGTTTGAGCCTGCTGTTTTCTGTTCAATAGAGATCGTTGGGGCAAGCCCCTTCATCGCGTCGTATTGCGGTTTATCCAATCGTCCGAGAAATTGCCTGGCGTAGGCAGAGAGCGATTCGACGTAGCGCCTTTGCCCTTCGGCGTAGAGGGTATCAAAGGCCAAGGATGATTTTCCAGAACCTGACACACCGGTAAAGACGACCAATTTCTTTTTGGGTATCTTGACCCGAATCGACTGTAGGTTGTGTTCTTCAGCGCCGCTGATGAGGATATGGTCGAGCTCCATAGGTGTCGAAGATTGACATGTGCACGGCAGTGGGTCGAGGTCCTTTATTTCGAATTGGGGCTAGGAATAGTGCAAAGGCCACTCCCTCTTCCAAAAGCATATCCACCAAAAGGCGCGCCAGAATAAGCTCGCCATTTGGTGACGGTTGACGGCCTTTATTCGGGAGAGTGGCCCGCGCAGCCATCTTTGGATTTGCACTCGCTCTTTTGCTCGCAACCTTCCTCTCCTTTACAATCAGCCTTAGCGTCACCCTCGCCTTTGCAACCTTCTTCCCCTTTGCAGTCAGCTTTAGCATCACCTTCGCCTTTGCAGCTTTCTTTTCCTGCTTCGCCAGCGTCCCCAGCAGCATCGGCGCTCGTTGCGTCTGCTGCCGGTGGCCCGGAGCCGCCACAGGCAGCCGCGAGTAAGCCAGTTGCCGCTGCAGCGGCTAGCTGATTTGTGAATGAAATTTTCATATTTTTCCCTTCTGCAGGCTTTTCCTGCCTGAGTACCTTTGGGCCGGTTTAATCGAGCCACAACGAGCAAGTGCTTTCGGCCCGGTTTGAGGCTGATTTATTTATTCCTTGGCTTTACGCCACAGCGCCAGCGGCGGTTTCAGTCCGAACGGTGAATCTTTTTGGCCTACTCTAGCTTCGGCGCAGATAGGTGTATGCTGCCCAGGTGCCGAAAGGTGAAAAGACGAGTTGGATGACCGAACCGACCAGCGAGACCGAGTTGCTAGAACGAGCCAACAAGCTCGCTGGTCTCGCTTTGGGAACGCTTGCCGCTCGGCTGTCGATTCCCGTGCCCGAAGATCTCAAGCGCCAAAAAGGCTGGGTCGGTATGCTTCTCGAGAAGGCGCTTGGGGCTGTGGCGGCCTCGCGAGCTGAGCCCGATTTTCTGCAATTAGGTATTGAGCTGAAGTCACTGCCTGTCGATCACCGGGGCCGCCCGGTAGAATCGACCTTCGTCTGCTCGATTGCTCTTCCAGAGATTGCGGATATTGAATGGGAAGAAAGTCGGGCCTGGAAGAAATTGCGACGCGTTCTTTGGGTGCCGGTGCAGGGAAAGAAAGAAATTGCTCCAGCGGATCGGGTGATCGGCGCTCCGCTTCTATGGTCGCCGGGAGAGAGCGAACGCATGGTCTTGCGTAGCGATTGGTTGCAGTTGAGTGCCATGATTGCAGAAGGCAGAACTGCTGAGATCACTGGACACTTGGGAGAGGCCTTACAGGTGCGTCCGAAGGCGGCTCGAGGAAGTAGTCGTCGCTTAGCTTTTGATGAAGATGGTGCCATCTATGACGAGCAGCCCAAGGGCTTCTATTTGCGTCCCTCTTTTACAAGAGCTCTTCTTGAAAAGCACTTTGTTCTGCCCCACGAATAGATGGCATTTTACCGGCGAAGTTTGCCTTTACCTGGGGTTTTGTGGGTCCAGCGGTACGGATACGTGCAGGTGATCGCGATGATCAGCATTGTAGTCGGGGGTGAGGAACTCTTCGAAAACACGACTCATTTTCCAGGCGCAGGATGCTCGATTGAGGGGGCTTTTCCCAGGGCACCCTTCATTACGTAAGAAGTCAGTAGTGACCGAGTAGAGCTGACCGTCGATTTGTACTTCGTGAATATCGATGGCGAGTCCGTGAGCGTGATGACTGAGACGTCCGCTGCGGGTTGTGCGGTAGGAGTAAGCGCCGCTAAAGCGAAATTTCTCAATCTTATTCTTTCGGAAAAACTCTTCTTGTTGGGCGAGGGTCAACGCTAGACGACAGTCGAGCTTTAAGGGCGCATTCCAAGAATTATAGAACTCGACGCCACCGAGTTTTCCTTCGACTTGAATAGGGGTCTTCACGCCGCGCAAATGGTCAAGGGTCTGAAAGACAACGCCGAGTGCTCGCAGTTTTCGAAGACATTTATTTCCCATCGCTTGTTCAGCGAGAGAAGCAGTCGGGGTACCTGTTGTTTTAGAGTAGCCCCCCGTCGTGACTTTCGCAGGCAGCGTTTGGGTCGGTTGTGGGCTTGTCTTCGTTTTCTGCGCAGCATGCTTCTGCGCTTCCGGCGAAAATTCTCTTCTTACCCCATTGCCCACTGGAATCGAGTTGATCTGCGCCAAGTTCGCTTCTGACGGATGCTGACCACTCACCTGGGGCGGCCAGGCGTAGCCGGTTGTTTGCGCATCTGCGGGAGGGCGAAAACCATGCTGGCTTGCCGGGGCACAGCCGCTGGCCCAGAGAGACACAAGCAGAAGAGTACTCAAAAGAGTAAGAGCTGAACGCGAACCCATGGGATAAGAATGCGCCCGTAGTCATTTTTTGGAAAAGAAAACCGCAACTTCAATAAGTTAGGGTGATCTGGTGTCTTCGCTGGAGCTCGGATTGTTACGCCGCTCGCGCTCTTCTGTGGGGGCGCCTCGCGGCGTAAAATAGGGTTGTTGGGTGAATTCACGAGCTATTTGAGTCGCGAAGGCACCGGATGGAAGACTGAATTCCAAGCAAAGCCGTCCATCCGTTTGAGTGACTACCAGACCTTCAGGGAGAAGCATCAAGTCCCGGCGGGTGCCCGGAGCGAGTTGATTGAGTAGGTCGAGGTCTTCCTGATCGAGGCCCATCCATCTTGCTGCCTCTAATTCAAGCTGACGAGCCTCGCCTTCGTTCTGAACGGTTTTCCTTCCCCACATTGCGCCGGTAGAATGAATATCTCCCTCGAGGACTCGTTGCGCAGCTTCTTGCGCGTCCTCCACGACAAAGTGGCTACCTGTGCCATTGAGACGCATGACCTCTCCGATGAGAGCTGGGGACTCATTCTGGAGCCTCAGGGAGATGTAGCGATTAAATAGTTCGGATTGAATCACGCTGACCAACATTTTGGGGTCGAGGCCCCTTTGGCCTGACTTTCGCCTGCCTTGTCGCCTTCTTCCTTTTGCTTTTCCTCGGTTTTCTTTGGACGCTGCCGCAAGAGGCTGGGTGCTGTCCTGGGTGCTGTCTTCGGCGCTTTCTTGGTTCTTACGCAGCCAACGAAGAGCCTCCTCGAGGTTACGCCCCTGACGCCCGAAACGTTGAGGGCCGTAATAATTGGCGATGCCCTTCGTGGTGAGGGCTTCGATCAACTCAGCATAGTCGTCTGGATTTGTTGAAGCGGTGTCGCACAGGCGGATACGAAAACGATTCCCAATCAGGTGACCTGTACGCAATTTATTGCCGTGGCGGGTGTGCTGAAGAATCTTGATCTCATCTCCGAGATCCCATCCAGAAGGGTCAGCCTTGGAAAGTAGAGAGAACCATTGTTTGGTTGTGGCATTGCGGTCTTTCATGCCAGCCATGCCAATATCGCGAGGAGTCACTTGGGCAACCCGAGACAGACGACGCACCACTTCTTGAGAATTGACGCCGGTTTTTTCTATCCAGAGGTAGAGGTGTTCACCTGCACCACTCGGTTCGTAGGCAGGTATTTCTTCGACGAGGAAGTCCGCCGGCTCCTCTCCGATTCGACCACCTGGAGCTCTCAGTTGAGGATAGGTCAGGGGAGGTTCAAGAGGTAGCTGTCCGGCCGAGGGGGAGTTGGCCTGCCCTTGCTGGTCCGATTGGCTAGCCCCTTCAGGTGGAGCCGTTGGATTTGTCATGGGGCTTCTATAGGTGGCTTCCGGCCTGGTCCCAACCCCTCGCAGCGGGAGCGGACTAGCAGCGGGAGCGGGCTAGCAGCGGGATCAAACTAGCAGCGGGAGCGGACTAGCAGCGGGATCAAACTAGCAGCGGGAATTCAGCTCCCGGCATCTTCCCATTCAATATCGTCCTCGTCCACGTGCCAGGTTCCAGCCAGAGTTGAGTGAGGGCTCCCGGAATAGGGCGCAGGCGCAACACCTGACTGAAAGTTTTTAGACTCATGCTCCTCGATCGTTACAGAAGAATGTTCGTCTCGCGAGCGTACAGCAGGGGGACCTGGCTCGATTACTGGAGTAGAAGCGGGGCGATGCAATTCATGAGCGGTGGTGGGCGTGCTGATAGGCGGGGGGAGGATTGAGTTGGGGTTGAACCGACTCTCTGTTGATGCTCCTGTGACTTGCGCTACGAATTCTTCGCTAGCGATTTCTGGTCCAGAGAATTCTGCAGAATTGGGAGCCTCACTTGGTTCGATGTCGAGGGTGGAAGGTGGCGCATGAGGGATCTCGTGATACCTCGCTGTGGGCAGTTCATCGTCGAGCACTATCTCCTGAGCTTCAAGAGTGATCATCGAGATATTGTCTGTGCTTCGAGCCGCCAGCGCAAATCCGAGAAGTTCCGTGGCGAGGTTACTCAGGGAGTCCCTCGCTGTCATGACTTCACTGAGAGTGCTTTGCGGGACGAATTGAGTGAGCCCATCTGACGCAATTAAAAACCGATCGCCTGGCGCGACGTCCCAGCTCTGGACAGAGACGCGAAGATCATTTCCCAGCCCCAGGGCCCGGATCACCGAATTTCTTGGTAGTTTTTCCATCACCGCATCATCGAGGGTTGGTCGCCGCTCGAGTACTTCCGTAGCGATGGTATGATCTTGGGTGAGCTGCTCGAGATGACCGTGACGTAGGCGATAAATTCGCGTGTCTCCGACGCTGGCGATGATGACTTCTTCTGTCAGCGGGGTGAAGAGCAACGCCGCAATGGTCGCGCCCATACCTTTTCTCTCAGGCTGCTGCGCTGCAGCATCAATGATATATTGATGAGCTTGGTGTATCGCGGCCGAGAGCCGGCGGGCTTGCCACGTGTTTCCGAGGCGATCAAATTGGCCTTTTTCGTGAGTGCTACGCGCGGTGGCTCCAACATAGTTCTCCAGGGCACGTAGGGCTAGGGCGGCGGCGACATCGCCGCGGCCTTTTCCTCCTGCCCCGTCAGCGATAGCAAATAATCCGAGGTCGGGACGCGATAAAGTGGCATCCTCGTTGACCGTGCGACCGGGGCCTTCGTCACTCAGGTCGTAGGCACTGAATTCTATGGTGGACTCTCTCTCTCTGGCACTCACAATGATGTCGCTTTGTCTGGGCTTATTTTCGCAGAGCATACCCTCATCGGTAGCAGCCTCAAGGTGCTGGCGGTTCTTCCGTTGGTGGCGGACTGCTCTCTTGATTGCTGTCGGGACTGGTGTTTTCAGGTTGAGCGAGATTGGACTGCGGGCCGATCTGGACTCTCGGAGCCTGCCTGAGGGCAAATCGAATAACCTCCACTGACCGTTCGATCGGTGGAGGTTGGGTCGAAGCGGAGCTTTTCGCGCCCTACCTTTTACAAGGTAGGGCGGGTTTTTCCTTAGAGTGCTGCTAGCAGCGCAGACTCGATCGCGTGGGTATCAGCGTCGCCGCCGAGATCTTTCGAACGAACGCCATCGGCCAAAATTTTGTCGACGGCAGCTTCGATTGCCTTTGCTTCTTCCTCGAGCTCAAGGCTATGGCGCAGCAGCATCGCTCCTGACAGAACTGTACCAAGAGGGTTCGCTATCCCTTGACCAGCGATATCAGGCGCTGAACCGTGAATAGGCTCATAGAGTCCCATTGTGCCTGTTCCAAGAGAAGCGCTCGGTAGCATGCCGAGAGAGCCTGTGAGAACAGCAGCCTCGTCCGAAAGAATATCGCCGAACATATTTTCCGTGACGATCACATCGAAGCTACCAGGGTTGGTCACCAAGCGCATCGCGCAGGAGTCAACCAATTGATGCTCCATTTCGATGCCAGACTTATCTGTCTCTGCAATCTCTGTCGCAATACTTCGCCAAAGGCGTGAAGACGCTAAAACATTGGCCTTATCGACTGAGGTGACTTTCTTACGTCGACCGGCAGCAATCTTGTAGGCTAATTCGATGACTCGACGGATTTCACCGCCGCTATAGGCCATCGTATCAAAGGCATGACTATCGTCTGCTGTACCTTCGTGTTCTTTTCGCTCGCCAAAGTAGACGCCGCCGGTGAGTTCGCGGACACA
>JAKVCH010000109.1 GCA_022447485.1 Polyangiaceae bacterium
CATGCAACGACAACCCTCCGGAAGGACAAGTGAAATGCGCCTACCCGGCGGACATCAATCGCAACGGTGCAGTCGACCCTCTCGATGACAGTTTTGGAAACAGCGCCGGCTCGGCCGAGGGTAACTTTCCCTCGGGTGGACGCTCTGCCGGTGTGAGCCGTGGCACAACCGCTATCGAAGCCCACACTTATGTCTCGAAGCGGTTCAAGTACCTCGAACCTTATACGGGTTTTGCGGCGCTTATCGAATTTCAAACCAAGCGCTCGGATTTTGGAGCCACCGATCTGGAAGGCTCTCTCGTGAACCATCCTCCGCTTCGCGGGACCGTCACCGCGGGCGTCGCCGTGATTCCTTGGGAGCAAGTAGAAAAATTTCAACGAGTCTCTTTCGATTTTCGATTTCAAGGCACCTACGTTTCGGAGGGTCGGGACTATTCTGAACTCTTCGATGCTCTTGGCTCCAGCGACGCTGACTCGCTGCGAACCCCCAACTTTGATTCCTATCGAGCGAATACCCTAGGCAGCCCAACGGGAGAGGTCGACCCCTTTATCCCATCAGTCGTCGACCCAAACTCTGAAAAGATCTACACCACAGGCATCACGAACGTACAGCAGCACGGCGTGTACGATATCAAGGGGCAATTTACCTGGCAGGCGGGGCGCTACGTGAGCTTCGACTTGGGGGCAGCTGCTAAGATCATTCAAGGCCATTTATTGACCGTCGACCAGCCCTGTAACTTGAGTTTTAATGGTAACCCTGAAGAGGCAGGGCCCTGTAAGTACACCACAGGGGAAAGTGATAACGGAAACCCCATCTGGCGAGCAGATGGCTCCCCCAATGCCAACCATCGAAAAGTGATCAATGACACCGGACGAAGGTTCTTGGTTGACACCTCAGTTGGTTGGTCCGCATGGATTCAGGCAAGCGTTCTCTTTTAGGAACTCGCACTCCTAACGAACTCGATGCAGAAGAGTTCCAATTCGAAGTCGCAGAACAAGACGGTGCTCTGCGTCTCGATCGACTGATTGCAGATAAGCTGCCCCAGCTCAGCAGACGCAAAGCAGCTCAAATGCTGGAGGCGGGCGTCATATTGGTCGACCAGAAACCGGCAAGGAAAAGCCAGCTTTCGACGCCCGGCTCGCTCATCACCATCCTGGATCTGTCCTGGGGTGCGGCCCTGGCAGATCCAGAGCTCGAGCTGGATATTATTTTTCAGAATAACGACTTCGTTGCCGTAAATAAACCAGCTGGTCTCCCTAGCGCAGCGCTCGTTGGTAAGAGTCAAGGCAATTGTGCCAGTGCTCTCCTCGCTCAATTTCCCGAGATGCGCGACGTTGGCTTCGGTCCTCAAGAGCCGGGATTGATCCATCGACTCGACACCGAAACCTCAGGTATCCTCCTGGCCGCGAAAAACCAGCAGACCTTCCACACTCTGCGGCAATTATTTTCCGACGCTCGGGCAAAAAAAACCTACCTAGCATGGAGCGATCGAAGACTACCGGGGACAAGAGGACGAATTGCCCTGACTCTAGAGGCGCGCGGCCGAGGGCCTGTTCGTCCAAATGCGGGAAAACACGCGCATATTACATCTTATCGAGCTGTCACACCGGCGCTGACGGGTACATTGGACGAAAGAGAAGGGCCTGATCAGATTCGATCATTGCACCTCATCGAAGCCACCGTTTATCAAGCATTTCGCCATCAAGTGCGGGCTCATTTGGCTCACCTCGGTGCGCCACTCCTCGGTGACTTACTCTACGGCGGTACCCCCTGGCCCCAAAATCAAGAGCGAGAACACCCTCGACATGCGCTCCACGCCCATGAGGTTATTTTTGAGTCTAGCCCTTGGGGCCCCCTGCACTTGAAAGCAGAACTTCCCCAAGAGCTGCAATTACTTTTGTCTTCGTAGCCCTACCAAGAGCGAGCGATCAGCTGACGGCGCGCTGCTCGAGATTAAGAGTCTATCGGGCAAGAGCCGAGTGCAAGACAGTCTCTTGAGACGAGGTATCCTTCCCAAACGAGCTGAAACGAGAGCGCGACTGAAGAGAGACTAATAGCCCCTTCGTCAGGCGTAAAAGCAAAAGCGAACTGGGTGCCGTCGGTCGTACAATCGCGACGCGTTCCTCAGCATCTCGGCCTCGCTGCCAGGCAATACTACGAGGCAAAAGCTGTTGGGCCAGCGACCCCTCAACAACTCGCAGGAGAATACAAGGAGCAACAAAGGCGCCCGCCATTTCATTCAACCCAACTTCAAAAGCCTTTAAACCTTCCGGAGCCTCAGCCGGGATCACACGAATGCGCATCTCATCATAATGATCCCGAGCGAAGTCAACTTTGCCGAGAACCGTCAGAGGCGCTCGGCCCCAGAGCTGAACAGTGCCCAGACTGCCAGGAAGTTTTCTTTCCAAAAACCTGTACCACGGGCGGGCTTGCTCAAATGGACGCTGGGGAAAGCCGCCCAGGTTCCCGGTGAAGTAAAGAGGCAGCAGTAATGCGAATAACCCCAACGCGAGAAGTGATTGGTATTGGTCCTGCTGCAACCGCGACCATGAAAAGTACCCAATGGCAAAAACCAATGAGATAAAGCTGACTGCCCCAAAGGCACGACGAAGCTCGAAAGGGTTCCATCGCAAAGCAAGGGAGGGTTGTTCCCCACTGAGTTCTGAATCAAGGCGACCCAAATCCGCTGCCTCCCACTGTCCAGGGCCTCGGGGTTCTTCCGAGCGCGTGGGTAACAACCAAGTCTCAACAAGCAGACAACAACCCCCAATCATCGCCGCAATTTGGGGCCGATAATCGAGCGCAAAGTACACACAAGCACCAGCTAACCCCGCAGCCACTCCACTGCGCACGCCTCCCGGCATTGGCAAAAGAGCTCTAGCTCGCACTCTTCTCTCCTCCCCACACTTACGCATCACGAACGACTTCCAAAAATTCATCAGAAAGAAGAGAAGCCCCACCACGAATGTCAGGATAAAGTGAGATTGATTCCAAAGAGCGGCTGATTGAATACGATGAATTGCAGGAGCTTGGGCTAAGTCGTCATCGGCCAGCGCTGCCGAGGGCGCCGCTACAGCATGACTGTCAACGATAACTTGCCAGATTGCTGGCTCTCCCTGAGCTAAGTAAGCGCGGACTAATTCAATCTCGTCGTGGTCCACATCGCGCCGCAATTGATGCAAAAGGGCGCCGCCGCCCTGCTCCGGCTCAAATAGAGCAGGAGCCTGCTCGGCTCTTGGCAGAGAAAAAATAACCCGCGCTGAATCAACTCCCGACGCCAAGCGAGGGCCGACCCAAGTCAAAAGCGAGCCATCGCCTTTCTGCTCTAACCAGCCCCGCGCAGAAAGGTTGAGTTGATAAGAAAACTCGAAAATATAGGTACCACCTCGAAGACCTCGAGAACCAAGAATCTTCAGTTCCAGACCACCGTCTTCCGTCTGACTTGGTTCAATGGGCCAAAGGGCGCCAGAACCTTTTCTATTCCGACGCACCTGAGCGTTGGGCAAAATTTTCACTTCGCCGCCAATGCCCGCAATATGAACCTTTCGCACTGGTCCACCGCGCACCTTCACTTCGAGGCGATGATGAACTTCTGCGCTTCCAGAGTGATCGACATCAATCTCAGCCACATGAGAACGGATATTTAACTCCTGCCACGCCCAGGCTTCTGCTGGCAAAGCCAGAACAAGAACCACGAGCCCCAACAGCCGAATAGTGGCAGATTTCATCACCTTCCCAGGTAATCCAGCTGAACTGTCCGGGCCAACTTCCCGGCGAACACCATCTTTTCAGAGGCTTTACGGCCGCCTTTCTGTTGGTCGTCGCGAGCGCTCCCCGGGCGGCTCACGACGCCAAGCCCCATGAGCTGGCGTTGCTACTCCGGCACCCTCGATCATTTCTGCTCTTCAGATGAGTCCTCGGAAGCCAAAATAAGGAGGGTGCCAAAGTTACGAAGAAAATCTTTCGGCAGATTCATCGCGAGATGAACCTGAGGAGTCTCGACCTCAGTCGCCTTCACCCACCAGGTCAGAGGCGCAGCTTCAGGAAAAGGTAGCGACTTGCTCAGGGCCGCGGCTTTCTCTCTTTTCTGCCCTTCCAAACGCCTACCTAAAGCGTCCGTCAAGGCTCGACTGGAGTTCAATCCGCCAAAAGCACCCTGATTCTCTTGGAGGATTGCTAGACGCCCATCCGCGGAAAAGGCATCGGCTCCTTTCGCTGGTGCCTGAGAGAGAAGTTCGCTCACGATTTCTGGTTGGCTTGCTAAGGCCGTCCAGCTCCGTTGACCTATTTGCCGTAGTCCTAAATAGTAAGTACGCGGTGGCGTCGAGGCTGTCGTTTTCTCCTCGATCGAATTTAGGTCGACTGCTTCGGAAATAATGGGGACTTCAGCTAGGCCGGGATGAAGTAGTGTTTCGAGCGCAGCCGAATTCTCGTAGCGAAAGATGGTGATTTTTTCACCATCCTGAAGTGTCAGCTCCTGAGAGGTCATTTTCGGAAGAAGATCAGCTAATTTCTGTTCCTCACTGAGACTGTTCAAATATTTCTTCAGCTCGGCATCGCCCAAGACATCCATCAAAGTATTCCAAAATTCGTACTGCGATTTGAGAGGCACCTCGCTAGCGCTCAGGCGCCAATATTCATCCGTGGAGGCGTCTTCAGGTGACTTTTCCGCACCTTCCGCGAGAATCGAGTCACTCAACAGGACTTGGAGAGAAGCCGTCAACTTGCGCAAGCGAGCAGCAGAAGCCGGAGAGAATTTTTGATGTAGCGCCCAGCCCTCCAACAAGTCAGCTGCCAAACGAAAGAACTTGGCAAAGCGCTCTTGAGGAAGCGAGTGCCCGTACATGACGGTCTCTGCCGACTGGGGTAACTCACCTAAACCAGCAGGTAGACTCGTATCGTGTTGTGCCGAATAGCTTGCGGCCTGAGCTAGCCAGGAGCTCGTACTCTTATGTTCTGCAACAGCAACAGCTCGGTACTCAGTTCCGCTTGAATGCAAGCGAAATGCAATGCCGTCGAGATCATGAATATAATCGACGAGCTCTTGAGCTAACGAAGTGGCTACTTCACTCACCGCACTATCAAAAAGCTCCTGTCCGACATAAAGCCGCTGAGCTCCAATGATCGCCCATTGGCGCGCCATTCCGAAATATTGCTCATAAGTTTCCTTGGCAGGAGCAAGGGAGATATCTGCAGCCATGGCCGCCCCATCAAGTTCTTCTGCCGGTAATCCTCTCAGTGCGTAGGGCAGTAACTGTCCCAATGCCTCCTCGGTATTCGCACATGCCACCCTCTCCGCACTTGCTCCCAGGCTTCTTCCGAGAGCACAGAACGATTCACCGGGTGCGAAATGCTGGTTATTTTCCGGACCATCCATCACTTCAATGCCCTGAGCAGCTAGGGTCTCGAGGAAGCCGCTCTTATCTCGAATGCCTGCGCTCCAAATTATCAAGGGCGGAGCGCCGACCGCTGTGGGCAATGCCGCAACAACTTCCACGGCTACATCATCTTCCCAAAATGGCAGCAAATCTTTTTGCTTTGTCCCCGCGGCCTTGGAGACAAGCTGCTCGAATCTCAAGGGCAACCCAAGGGTGGCTCCGATGTCCTCAGCCAAAGTCCGAGGGTTCCGTACCCTTGCCTTCAAGACAATACGAGGCGGCTCTACCGCCTCTTCCAGAGGCGGTAAGGCAGGTTGACTCGACTTCTTCGCGGAAGCAGTCTCCTGGGCTGCCGTCGCCGCCTCCTTGGCAGACGAACCACAACCGACCAGCGAGCTCCCGAGCACCAGAATCAACGAAGTAGACAGAAAAAAAGAACGAGGAGTCCTAAACAGGCTGAGCCAGATCATGGCCTAGAGTATCGAAGTTTTGGGCAACACGAAGCCCCAAATAGAAAAAGGCCGGGGTCAGCCCCCAGCCCTTTCCTACCTTCTCAAGAAAAACTCTTAGTTTTCCTCAAATTCGGCGTCGATGACGTCGTCCTTCTTTGCGTTGCCATCATCAGCCGACGCTTCAGCCCCACCTTCTGGCGCAGCTCCCGCACCAGCGTTCTCGTAGAGTTTGCTGGCTAGCTCATGGGCCTTTGCCTCGAGCTTCTCGCTGACAGATTGGACCTTTTCGTCATCTTGCTTCTCAACAGCCTCTCGACCTTCTTTAATCAAGGCCTCAAGCTCCGTCGCTGCATCACCTTCCAGCTTGTCTTTATTTTCAGAAAGCTGCTTTTCGATGCTGTAGCAAAGTGAATCGAGCTTGTTGCGTCGCTCGACCTCTTCGCGGCGCTTCTGGTCTTCGGCTTCATGAGCCTCTGCGTCCTTCACCATCTTATCAATATCGTCTTCGCTGAGACCAGTCGAAGCAGTGATCGTGATCTTTTGGTCCTTACCGGTTGCCGTGTCTTTTGCGGTGACATGCAGAATACCGTTGGCATCAATATCGAAGGTAACTTCTACCTTCGGCACGCCGCGAGGCGCCGCCGGGATTCCTTCGAGATGGAACTTGCCGAGAGTATTATTCTGACTCGCCTGCGCACGCTCACCCTGCAGAATATGAATCTCGACCGAAGTCTGATTGTCGGCCGCTGTCGAGTAAATCTCCTTCTTCTGTGTCGGGATTGTCGTATTGCGAGGAATCATGACGGTCATCACGCCACCGAGAGTCTCGACACCGAGAGAAAGAGGCGTGACATCCAAGAGGACGACATCCTGAACATCACCCGAGAGAACTCCACCCTGCACAGCCGCGCCAATTGCAACAACTTCATCAGGATTCACGCCGCGATGGGGGTCTTTACCGAAAAAGCTCTTCACCGTTTCTTGAACAAGAGGGATACGGGTTGAACCGCCCACGAGAATCACTTCGTCGATATCAGAGGCACTCTTCTTGGCATCAGCCAAAGCCTTCTTAACAGGCTCCATGGTGCCTTCCACCAAGTCGCGAATCATATTTTCAAGCTGAGCACGACTCAATTGCTTTTGGAGATGCTTGGGACCACTGGCGTCAGCCGTCAAGAAGGGCAGGTTTACCTGAGCTTCTTGCTTGGAAGAGAGCTCAATCTTTGCTTGTTCAGCGGCATCCTTGAGACGCTGAATCACCATCTTATCTTTGCTGACGTCGACGCCAGTTTCCTTTTTAAATTCTTCAGCCAACCAACGCATGATCGCATCGTCGACATCATCACCACCGAGGTGAGTATCGCCATTGGTGGAGATCACTTGAACAACGTTATCGCCTACCTCAAGAATTGAAATATCGAAGGTTCCCCCACCAAAGTCGTAAACCGCGATAATCTCATTTTCTTTCTTGTCGAGACCATAAGCCAAAGCAGCGGCCGTCGGCTCATTGATGATGCGCTTCACCTCGAGGCCGGCGATCTTGCCGGCATCTTTGGTTGCCTGACGCTGAGCATCATTGAAGTATGCCGGTACGGTGATCACGGCTTCCGAGACAGATTCTCCAAGATAATCTTCTGCTGCCTTCTTGAGCTTCTGTAGAACTTTGGCACTCACCTCGGGAGGAGAGACGGTCTTGCCACGCACCTCGAACCAAGCATCACCATTCTTGCCGGACACGAGCTTGTAGGGAACGCGATCCTGATCGTTTTTTACTTCGTCAAAGCGATGCCCAATGAAACGCTTTGCGGAATAAATAGTATTCTCAGGGTTGGTGACAGCTTGACGCTTCGCTGTCGTCCCCACCAAAATTTCACCTTTTTCGTCCCAGGCAACAACACTGGGCGTAGTGCGCGTGCCTTCTTCGTTGACGATGACCTGGGCTTCTTTGCCCTCCATGACAGCAACAACGCTATTCGTTGTGCCTAAGTCGATACCGATAATTTTTCCCATGATGAGCTCCTTCATTGCCACTCCTGCTCTTCGCGGAGTGGGTGAAAATTGCCTTGTACGTGTGTACGCAAATGTTGAATGGTCCGGATCTGCTCAGACTGAACAGCATCCGTAGAAATCACGCATATTTGAAATTCACTGTATTTTCAAACACTTACGCGATAGAAGTCTTTGTCTGGAAGCAATGTAATCACCCTTGGACGGAGGTCAACGAGCCAAAGGAACAGTTTCTAAGATTATTTGGAATAGAGAGAGTTACATCACCAGAAATGATGGACCGCCGATCGTTCTTTCTCAAAATTCTACTCTCAGCACAATAGAAGCGAAGCGATGAGCGAGCCTCCTGCTCTTCGAAGTCTCTGCTCAAATCTCTGCGTGGAAGAGAAGGGGCTTTCATCGGGAGAAGTAGAAGACCACGCCTCGACAGCCCGGGTGATGCGGTCTAGTTTCGCCGCGCAATGAATCAGGCAACTTCGTATCCGAAGCATAAGATTAAAGTTCTCCTCCTCGAAAATATTCACGAGACAGCGCGCTCTATCTTTCGCAGTGACGGTCTTGACCTTGAGGTGCTCTCAGGAGCTCTCAGTGAGGAAGAGCTGATCAAAAAAATTCCCGAAGTCCATATGATTGGCATTCGGAGCAAAACCCATTTAACGCGTCCAGTTCTCGAGGCCGCAAACAAGCTTCTGGCCATCGGCTGCTTCTGCATCGGAACGAATCAAGTGGACCTTGAGGCGGCTCATGAGCTCGGTATTCCTGTTTTTAATGC